>CAZRFC010000487.1:0-3061 GCA_964598975.1 uncultured Mycobacterium sp.
CGCACTGGAGGCGGCGCTGGCCCCGCTGCTCACCGCACTGCTGGCACCACTGGCGACACTGCTCGCGGCGCTACCCGCCGCGCTGCCGGCACTGCTGGCCGCGCTACCGGCGGCGCTGGCCGCGCTGCTGGCGGCACTGCCCGCGGCACCGGCCGCACTGGAGGCGGCACTGCCCGCGGCGCTGGCGCCGCTGCTGACCGCGCTCGAGGCGCTGGACATGGCGTCCTTGGTGGCCTCCGTTGCCTGGGAGCAGCTCACGGCGAATGCGGTAGCGATGGCCAGGCCACCGGCGGCGGCCGCGGCGCGGGCCGTTCTGGTTTTCATTCTGGGGGTTCTCCTTCTATGGGTGGACCCTGACGAGACGGGTGTCAGAGGTCCGCTAGCAAACGCACCCAGCGGTGCGGCAACCCCAAGATACTGGCCTTTGTGCCCCGATGGCCAGAAAGAGACAATATCGATTCCGGTGTAACGGATGGGACTCGCCCCTAATTGGATCGCGATATTTCAGGTTGGGCGGCGTAAGAGGGGTTACGCTCTGCCAACGGAGCGGCAGTGTCGCCGCCCTGCGAGGAGCGATGATGTCGGCACCAGCGGTCGAGAAACGTCAGGTCAAAGCACCTAAGCAGCCCGCGAGAGGGCGCGATGCAGGCCCTGCGCTGCCGCCCAGCAAGACGATGATCGTGCACTCCGCCGACGGCACCCGGCTGCACACCGAGGTGTTCGGGCCGGCCAACGGCTACCCGATCGTGCTGGCGCACGGGATCACCTGCTCGCTGAGGGTGTGGCACGAGCAGATCAACGAACTGTCCCGCGACTTTCGGGTCATCGCCTATGACCACCGCGGACATGGCCGCAGTGGGGTGCCCGCCCCGTCGGCCTACAGCCTCGACCATCTGGCCGCCGACCTTGACGCCGTGCTCGCCGCCGTCCTCCGGCCCGGGGAGCGCGCCGTCGTCGCCGGCCACTCGATGGGCGGTATCGCGATCAGCGCCTGGTCGGACCGATTCCGGCACCGCGTCCAGGAGCGGGTCGACGCCGTCGCGCTGATCAACACCACCCATGGCAACCTGCTGGACAAGATCCAGTTGCTGCGGGTCCCCGGGGTGCTGCGTTCCACCCGCAACGCCGCAGCCCGCGCGATGATCCGGTCCCTCGGCGGCGCCCCGCTGGTCCGCGGCACGCAGCCCGGCAGCATGCGATTCCTCCAGATGATGGCTGTCGGGGCCGAGACCGACCCCGCCGTCTCCAATCTGCTGCACGACATCTTCGCGGCCACCTCCCCGGCCGGCCGGGGTGCCTGGGCGCGGGTTCTGGTCGATGAACTCGGCCCGAAGGTCTACATCGACCTGTCCGGTCTGACCGTGCCGACGCTGGTGGTCGGCAGCACCAAGGACCGGTTGTTGCCGATGTGCCGGGCCCGCAAGATCGCCGACACCGTTCCGAACCTGATCGAATTGGTCGAGGTACCGGGCGGCCACTGCGCGATGCTGGAGCATCCCGAGGTGGTCACCGGCCACCTGCGCGGACTGGCAAACGCCGTCACCTCCGCACAGCGGATCAGCTCCTAAGCGCGGTCAGCACCTCGGCCACCTCGTTGGCCGCGCGCTGCCCGGACCGGACCGCGCCGTCCATGAAGCCCGTCCACTCGTCAGCGGTCTCGGTGCCGGCCCAGTGCAGCGGCCCGACCGGGGTGCGCAGCAGCCCGCCGAACTCCGTCCATGACCCCGGCGGCACGGCGGCGGTAGGTCCGCCCGCCGCGAAAGTCTCTGCGCCCCAACGCTGATCGAGATAGTCGATCGGGTTGGCTGCCTCCTCGCCGAACAATGCGGTGAAGCTGGCCAGTACTTGCGCGCGGCGTTGCTCCTCCGGTTGCGCGTCGAAACCGCGGGGGTCGGTGAACCCCAGGAGCACACCCGGGCCGGCCTGGGCGTCACCGTCCGGGCTGACGTCGAAGGTGATGAACACCGGGCCCTGGTCGGACAACGCCTGCCCGGACAAGCCCTTGGCCCGCCAGAACGGGGTGGGGTAGGCGGCGTAGGCCTTGGTCAGCGCGCCCTGCGGCCAGCGTTGGGACAACTGCTGGTACTCGATGGGCAGGGCTGGGGCGATGTCGATGTCCAGTCGGTGCGCCGGGGCGATGGCCACGATGGCGCGGCGGGCCTCCACCACTCCGGCCGAGGTGGTCACCGCCACCGCGCTCTCCGACCACTCGATACGGGAAACCGCGGCGCCCAGTCGGATCCGGTCCCCGAGTTCGGCGGCGATCCGCTGCGCGATCTCGTGGCTACCGCGGGGGAAGTGGTCCTGCTGGGCGCCGCCGACGACGTCGAGCATGCGGTCCAGCCCGCCGGAGGTCTTGACGTAGCGCAGCGCGTGCAGCATGGACACCTCATCGGGTTCGGCACCCCAGGTGACCCTGGACATGATCGCCATCAAGTCCCGCGACCCGGCGGTCGCCTTAACCGATCGCAGCCAGTCGCCCAGGCTGATGCTGTCCAGTTTGGCCGCATTCCTGGACGTCCACGGCTCGGTGATGCTGATGCCGCGGGCGATGCGTTCGAACTGCCACTGGATGCGTCCGATGTCGAGCAGTCCGATAAGCCCCAGCTTGGGAATGGTGCCGCTGTAGCGGTGCACGCGGCCGCGCCAGCGGATCAGATTGGCCCCGGCGTGGTAGGTCGGCGCGGTATCGCAGCCGAGGTCGGCGGCGAGTTTGAGGACCGCGTCCTGGGTGGGGCCGACGAAGGACGCGCCGCGGTCGACCGGAACTCCGGCCAGGGTGCCCGAGAAGGTACGGCCGCCCACTCGGTCGCGGCCCTCGACCACCACCACGTCGAAACCGCGGCCGACGAGTTCCCGCGCCGCCGTCAGGCCCGCCAGGCCGGCTCCGATCACCACCACGTCATGTGCCATGGACCTAGTCTTCCCGATTTCGGCGCGGAAACCTTCGGGGTGCGACGATTTCCGCGCCGAACTTCAAGCGCTACGCCGTCAGCAGGTTCCCTGTCCGCACGTTGTAGAGGGGGTAGGTCGTCGAGTACGACAACTTGCCGGTCAGTTC
>CAZRFC010000488.1:0-3032 GCA_964598975.1 uncultured Mycobacterium sp.
GACTTCTTCGACTTCGGCCACGTTCAGAAGCTGTACATGCAGCTCATCCAGGAGGGGAAACTCTCCAAAGGCATGCAGGAACGGATCCAGCGCAGCCTGGCGGGCGAGAAGCTGCCCGGCTACTACCCACTTGGCCGGGCACCGGTACCCATCTGGTGACTTGACACCCGTCCAGTCATAGGATGGCGAGAGTGATCGAGAACACGTTCTAGGTCAGACCCACCATCGCAGCGGAGGTTTGCAGTGAAGACAAAAGGCGCGCTCATCCGTGAGTTCAACCAGCCGTGGACGATCGAGGAGATCGAGATCGGCGATCCCGCGCCGGGCGAGGTCAAGGTGCAGATGGAAGCCTCCGGCATGTGCCACTCCGACCACCATCTGGTGACCGGCGGCATCCCGATGCTGGGTTTCCCGGTTCTCGGCGGGCATGAGGGTGCCGGGATCGTCACCGAGGTCGGTGAAGGGGTCGACAGCGTGGCCGTGGGCGACCACGTCGTGATGTCCTTCATCCCGTCGTGCGGCAAGTGCCCATCGTGTCAGGCCGGCCTGCGCAACCTCTGCGACCTCGGTGCCGGCCTGCTCGGTGGCGTCGCCATCGCCGACGGGACCCACCGCATTCACACCGCTGACGGCAAGCCGGTGTTCCCGATGACGTTGCTGGGTACGTTCTCGCCCTACATGGTGGTGCACGAGTCCTCGGTGGTGAAGATCGACCCCTCGGTCCCCTTCGAAGTCGCCTGCCTGGTCGGCTGCGGTGTCACCACCGGTTGGGGCTCAGCCACCCACACCGCTCAGATCAAGCCCGGCGAGGACGTCGCGATCGTCGGTGTCGGCGGCGTCGGCATGGCCGCCCTGCAGGGCGCGGTGGTCTCCGGTGCGCGTAAGATCTTCGTCATCGACCCCGTGGAGTGGAAGCGCGACCAAGCCCTGAAGTTCGGCGCCACCCACGTCTACGAGGACATCAACGCCGCCCTGATGGGCATCGCCGAGGCGACCCAGGGCTTCATGGCCAAGAAGGTGATTGTCACCGTCGGTGAACTCGACGGCGCCGACGTCGAGAACTACATGATGATCACGTCCAAATCCGGCACCTGCGTGCTCACCGCCATCGGCTCCATGGTGGACACGAATGTCACACTGAACCTGGCGATGCTGACGCTGATGCAAAAGAACCTGCAGGGCACCATCTTCGGCGGCGGCAACCCCTACTACGACATCCCACAACTGCTGTCGATGTACAAGGCCGGCAGGCTCAATCTCGATGACATGGTGACCCGCCAGTACCGCCTCGAACAGATCAACGACGGCTACAAGGACATGCTCGAAGGCCGCAACATCCGCGGCGTCATCCGCTACACCGACGAAGACCGGTAAGTGGCCGAGCAGACGGGCGAACTGACGCCCGCCATGGCCGCCTCCCAGGCGTCATGGCGGTGCGTACAGTCCCACGATCGGGAAGGTTGGCTGGCGCTGATGGCGCCCGACGTCGTCATCGAAGACCCGATCGGCAAGACGGTCACCAACCCGGACGGCCTGGGTGTACGCGGCAAGGAAGCCGTCGCCGCCTTCTACGACACCAACATCGCCGTCAACAATCTCAAGGTCACCTGCGAGGAGACCTTCCCGTCCAGCTCACCCAACGAAATAGCCCACATCCTTGTGCTGCGAAGCGAATTCGAGGGCGGGTTCACCAGTGCGGTGCGCGGGGTGTTCTGTTATCGGGTCGACGACGACGGTCTGATCACCAACATGCGTGGCTACTGGAATCTGGAAGGCATGCAGTTCGGGCAGCGTGGCTGACCTCACCGGCCTGGGCGCCGTCGTCGTCGGCGGTTCACGCGGGATCGGTGCCGCGGTTGCGGCACTGCTGGCGCAGTTGGGTGCCGGTGTGGTGGTCAACGGCCGCGACGCAGACGCCGTCGACGCCTGCGTGGACTCCCTCACCTCCGCCGGTGGAGCGGCCCTGGGGTACTCGGGCGCAGCCAACGACGAATCGGTCGCCGAGGCTCTGGTCAGCCTGTGCGAGAACGAGTTCGGCCGGATCGACGCGCTGGTGAACTGCGCCGGCACTGCCGAACCGCCGGGCTCGTCGATTCTGAATGTCAGTTCGGCTCAGTTCCAGGACCTGATCGACGTCCATCTCGGCACCGTCTTCGCCACCTGCCGCGCCGCCGCGCCGCGCATGGTGGCCGCCGGCGGCGGGTCGATCATCAACACCAGCTCCTTCGCGTTCCTCGGCGACTACGGCGGGACCGGCTATCCGGCCGGCAAGGGTGCGGTCAACGGATTGACCATGGCACTGGCTGCGGAACTGCGCGAGCACGGTGTCCGAGCCAACGTGGTCTGCCCCGGCGCCAGGACCCGACTCTCCACCGGGCCAGCCTACGAACAGCAGATCGACACACTCCGGCGCCGGGGGATGCTCGACGAATCCAGTGCCGCAGGCGCCCTGGACGCGGCCGGGCCGGAATACGCCGCTCCGCTCTACGCCTACCTCGCCAGCGATCTATCCGGGCATGTCAGCGGCCAAATCCTCATCGCTGCAGGCGGTTTCGTGGGCCGCTTCAACCGTCCAGCGCCGGCCGCACTCGGCTTCCGCGACCACCACCATGCACCGCCCTGGTCACTGAACGAAATCAGCGCGATGCTGGACCCGGCGAAGTCCTAAGCTGAACCGCATGGCATCGGTCTTTTCCATGATAATCAACGGCGACTTGCCAGGGCGCTTCGTCTACCAGGACGACCTCGGCGAGGAAGGAGTAGTCGCCTTCCTGACCATCGAGCCGATGACACCGGGCCACACCCTGGTCGTGCCGCGCGCGGAGGTGGATAACTGGCAGGAGGTCGATCCGCAGTTGTTCCATCGGGTCATGGACGTCTCCCAGCGGATCGGCCGCGCCGTATGCACCGCGTTCGGGGCTGAACGCGCGGGGATGATCATCGCCGGGCTTGAGGTTCCGCATCTGCACGTGCACGTGTTCCCGGCCTACAACCTCACCGACTTCGGCTTCGCCCACGTCGACCGCAACCCG
>CAZRFC010000489.1:0-3008 GCA_964598975.1 uncultured Mycobacterium sp.
AACAGATCGTCGGGGTGGGCGTAGGCGTATGGCGGCACCTGAAGTGCGATCCCCTGATGCAGCCCGTTGGCGCTCATCCGATCCAGATCGCTGCGCGGGACTTCCAGGATGGCGATACCGCGGTCCGCGGCCAGCGTCACCGACTCCGTCAGCCGCTCGTCAGCCTCGGTTCCCAGCGCCACGTACAAGGCAGACGCAGGCGCATGGGCCCGCAGGCACTCCAGCACTGGATTGCGGCCCAGCACCATCTCGGTCTCGTCGGACGGCTTGCCCACCGGTTTACCGGCCGCCTTGCGTGCCTTGACCGCGGCCTTCCGCGCGGCCGGGTGGCCGGGTCGCATATGGGCCGGGGGTGTTGCGCCCCGGCCCTCCAGTCCGCGGCGGCGCACGCCGCCGGAGCCCACCTGCGGACCCTTCTTCGTACCTTCTTTGCGCACAGCCCCGCGGCGCTTGGAGTTCCCGGCCATCAGGGGGCTCCTCCTATCTCCTGACCGTCGGGGGCCCGCCCCAGTAACGCCCATTGCGGGCCGTCTGCGGTGTCCGTCACATCCACGCCCGCCTCCTTGAGTCGGTCGCGGATCTCGTCGGCGGCCGCCCAGTCCCGACGCTGGCGAGCTTGCACGCGACGATCCAACTCCGCGTCAACCAGCACGCCGATCGCGGCCAGTGCCGCCGCCGTCTCGTCGCGGGTCTCCCAGCGTTCGTCAAGCGGGTCACAACCCAGAATCGCTGTCATAGAACGGATTTCGCCGGCCCGGGCCAATGCGGCCTCATGGTCACCAGCTTCCAGTGCACGGTTGCCTTCGGCGCGGGTGGCGTGCACTTCGGCCAACGCCGCAGGGACCGCGAGGTCGTCGTCGAGGGCCGCGCCGAACTTTTCGGTCCAGGCGGTCGGGACCACCGCTCCCACCCTGGTACGGACGCGGTGCAGGAAATCCTCGATACCGGAGTAGGCCCGGGCGGCGTCCTGCAATGCGGTCTCGGTGAACTCCAGCATGGAGCGATAGTGGGCACTGCCCAGGTAGTAGCGAAGTTCGGCGGGCCGAACTCGTTGCAGCACAGCGGGAATCGCCAGGACGTTGCCGAGCGACTTGCTCATCTTCTCGCCACCCATGGTGACCCAGCCGTTGTGTAGCCAGAAGTTGGCGAACCCGTCTCCGGCCGCACGTGCCTGGGCGATCTCATTTTCATGGTGGGGAAAGACCAGATCCATTCCTCCACAATGGATGTCGAAATCAGGGCCAAGGTATTCGTGGGCCATGGCGACACATTCGGAATGCCAGCCGGGTCGGCCACGCCCCCAGGGGGTCGGCCATGAGGGTTCACCGGGCTTGGCGCCCTTCCACAGGGTGAAATCACGTTCATCGCGTTTGCCGGCCGCCACGCTTTCGCCCTGGTGTACGTCGTCGATTCGATGACCGGACAGGCGGCCGTAATCGGGAAAGCTCCGGACGTCGAAGTAGACGTCACCGTCGCCGTCCAAGACGGACGGGTAGGCGTGCCCTCTTCCGATGAGGCGCTCGATGAGTTCGACGATCTGGGTTATGTGGCCGGTGGCACGCGGCTCAGCCGAGGGCGGCAGCACGCCGAGTGCGTCGTATGCGGCGGTGAAGGCCCGCTCATGGGTGGCGGCCCATTCCCACCAGGGCCGTCCGGCTTCGGCCGCCTTGGTGAGGATCTTGTCATCGATGTCGGTGACGTTGCGGATGAACGCAACGTCGAAACCCTTGGCCATCAGCCAGCGGCGCAGCACGTCGAAGGCCACCCCGCTGCGGACGTGTCCGATATGGGGCAGGCCCTGGACGGTGGCGCCGCACAGGTAGATCGACGCGTGGCCAGGACGCAACGGCTGGAAGTCGCGGACGGCACCGGAGTAGGTGTCGTGCAGGCGCAGGCCGGGGGTGGTCACGACGTGGCAGCTTACCGGGAAGCCTGGACGACCAAAGCCGTAGCGACCGCGGCCATTCCCTCGCCCCGACCGGTAAGCCCGAGACCGTCGGTGGTGGTGGCCGACACCGACACCGGCGCCCCGAGCAGATCGGTAAGGAATCGTTGGGCCTCGTCGCGTCGCGGCCCCACCTTGGGGCGGTTGGCGATGACCTGGACGGCGGCATTGCCGACGGTGAATCCGGCACCGGTGAGTAAGTCGCGCACATGGGTAAGCATCTGGGCGCCGGTAACACCGCGCCACTGTGGCTGGTCGACGCCGAAGACGACGCCGAGATCACCGAGTCCGGCGGCCGAGAGCAGCGCATCGCAGAGGGCGTGCACTGCCACGTCGCCGTCGGAGTGCCCGGCACAGCCGTCTGCGTCGTCGAAGCGCAGACCGAGAAGCCAACAGGGCCGTCCGGTTTCGATCGGATGGACATCGGTGCCGACACCGACGCGAGGCAGCGTCACGATCCCAGCACCGCCCGCGCGAGTTGGAGGTCGAGAGCGGTGGTGACCTTGAAGGCCAGCGGATCACCGGCCACCGTGTGGACCGGGATGCCGATGTTCTCCACCAATGAGGCGTCGTCAGTCACCGCGAACGAACCCGCCCGCTGGTAGGCGCGCCGCAACAGTTCGGCCTCGAAGCCCTGGGGGGTCTGAACGGCGCGGAGACCGGCGCGCTCGGGAGTGCCCAGGACTACCCCGTTTGCGTCGACGGCCTTGATCGTGTCGGCGACCGGCAGCACCGGGATGACGGCCCGCATTCCATCGAGAAGGGCGGTGACCACCCGTTGAATCTGGTCGACAGGTGTCAGTGGCCGGGCGGCGTCGTGAACGACGATGAACTCCGGATCGCCCGCTGCCTCGAGGGCGAGCCGAACCGTATCTCGGCGCTCGGGGCCGCCTTCGACGACAGTGGCCCGGCCATTCAGCAGCACGCTGGTCTGATCGAGCCGGTCGGCTGGGACAGCGACCACGACCCGGTCGACCACTGCTGAGGAGAGCAGACCGTCGACCGCGCATTCCAGCAGGGTGCGGTCACCAAGCTTGACGAACGCTTTCGCGATGCCGGCTCC
>CAZRFC010000490.1:0-2973 GCA_964598975.1 uncultured Mycobacterium sp.
CCGGGCCGGGACTGCTCGCGACCGCGGAACATGATGGTCACCTTGACCTTCGAGCCGGCCTCCAGGAAGCGGACCACGTGACCCTTCTTCGTCGCGTAGTCATGCGGATCGATCTTGGGACGGAGTTTCTGTTCCTTGACGACGGTCTGCTGCTGATTCTTGCGAGATTCGCGCTCCTTGAGCGCCGCCTCGTACTTGAACTTGCCGTAGTCCATGATCTTGCACACCGGCGGTTTGGCGTCCGGGGCTACTTCGACAAGGTCGAGATCGGCGTCCGCGGCGACGCGGAGGGCGTCCTCGATGCGCACGATGCCTACCTGCTCGCCGCCTGGCCCGATCAATCGGACTTCCGGTACGCGGATACGCTCGTTGACGCGTGTCTCAGTGCTGATGGGGCCTCCCTGGTCGGTGTTTCCGGTCGGCCGTCCAAGTACCCGGGACAGCCTCGGAGGAAACCACGCCACCAGCAGAAAGGCCCTGCTAGGAGCAGGGCCCAATGCCGACCGATTCACGGAATACACCGCCTGCGTCGCACGCAGAACGAACACCCGGAGGCATCCGCGACCGGACCGCGCGGCCTGAAAGAAGCTCATCGGCCGACGGTGGGAGTGGGACTCCACTTGCTGTCCCGGCGTTCGCCAGGACGGTCGTGCGTGCAAGTCTAGCAGGCATGACGGAGACCCCTGCCAACGCCGGCCACAGCGACGCGCAGCATCGCGATCTGGCCGAAATCCCCGCTATCGAGGTGATCAGCCGGGCGGCGGTCATGCTGATGAGCGCGGCGGCCGAGAAACTCGGACTGGCGTCGCCGGACCCCGACGCCAGCGAGCACCGCGACCTCGACGAGGCCCGCCGTCTGATCAGCGCCTACGCGGGCCTGTTGGATGGTTGCACGGGTGTCCTGGGCCCGCACGCCGGCCCGATGAAGGATGGTCTGCGCAGTCTGCAGATGGCGTTCCGGGAGGCCAGCGCGGTACCCGACGAGCCAGGACGGGGCCCCGGCGAGAAATACACCGGACCGGTCCGGTAAGCCGCGCCCGCCCACCGGGCGGCCGCGGCTTATTCTGGCGGCCTATGACGGTGACGACCAACCGCGCCGGAACCCGCAGCAGGTTCCACTGGGTACCCGCCGCGACCGGGTGGATTCTGGGCGTGATCGCCACCGCGTCGCTGCTGTCGAGCGTCTCGCCGACGATCCGCCACCTGACCAAGGTGCCGCGGGAGTTCACCGACAAATACCTCTTCAACTTCCCCGACACCAGCTTCGCGTGGGCCTTCGCGCTGGCGGTGATGGCCGGGGCGCTGGCCGCCCGAAAGCGCATCGCCTGGTGGGTGCTGGTCGGCAATCTGGTGTTGGCCATCGTCCTCGACGTCGTCGCGCTCTCCCAGCGGGACGGAACCCGGTTCGAGGATGTCGGCGAGTTCCTCGGTCTCACCGTCCACATCGGCGCCCTCGCGGTGGTTGTGCTCGCCTATGACGAGTTCTGGGCCAAGGTGCGCCGCGGAGCGCTGCTCAAGGCTGCCGCAGTGCTGGTGGCCGGCAACGTCATCGGCATCCTGCTGGCCTGGGGGCTGTTGGAATTGTTCCCCGGGTCGCTGCAGCGCGGTTACCGGCTGCCCTACGCGGTCAACCGGGTCAGCGGCTTCGCCGTGGCGACCCCGGACTTTTTCGTCGGCAAACCCAATGTTCTGCTGAACGCCCTTTTCGGCTTGTTCGGGGCACTGGCGTTGATGGCCGCGGCAGTCGTGTTGTTCCAGTCGCAGCGCGCCGACAACGCGCTGACCGGTGAGGACGAACTCGCCATCCGAGCGCTCCTGGACACCTGGGGAAAGAACGACTCGCTGGGCTACTTCGCGACCCGCCGCGACAAGTCGGTGATCTTCGCCCCAAACGGCCGCGCCGCCATCACCTTTCGGGTCGAAGTCGGAGTCTGCCTGGCCAGTGGCGACCCGGTCGGCGATCCCCGGTCCTGGCCGCAGGCCATTGCCGCATGGCTGGAACGGTGCCGCGAGTACGGGTGGGCACCCGGGGTGATGGGCGCGAGTTCGACCGGCGCGCAGGCCTACCGGGAAGCCGACCTGAGCGCGCTGCAACTCGGCGACGAGGCCATCCTCTACCCCGACAACTTCCGCTTGTCCGGCGCCGACATGCGCGGAGTGCGCCAGGCGGTCACCCGTGCCCGTCGGGCCGGGCTGACGGTGCGGATGCGCCGCCACCGAGACCTGAGTCCCGACGAAATGGCGCAGGTGATCAGCCGAGCCGATGCGTGGCGCGACACCGAGACCGAACGCGGCTTCTCGATGGCGCTGGGCCGACTGGGCGACAGCTCCGACGGCGACTGCCTACTGGTCGAAGCCATTCACGGCAGCGACGAAACAGGCGCGGCCCAAGTCGTGGGCATGCTGTCCTTCGTGCCGTGGGGATCCACCGGGTTGTCCCTGGACCTGATGCGGCGATCACCTCAGTCCCCCAACGGCACCGTCGAGTTCATGGTCAGCGAGCTGATGCAGAAGGCCGACACCGTCGGCGTGAACCGCGTGTCGCTGAATTTCGCGATGTTCCGGTCGGCATTCGAGGAGGGCGCCCGACTCGGCGCCGGACCGGTAGCCCGACTCTGGCGGGCGTTGCTGGTGTTCTTCTCCCGCTGGTGGCAGCTGGAGACCCTGTATCGCTCCAACATGAAGTACCAGCCGGAGTGGGTGCCGAGGTACGCCTGCTACGAGGACACCCGCCTGGTCCCGCGGGTCGGGGTGGCCTCGGTGATCGCCGAGGGCTTCCTGGTCCTGCCGTTCTCCCGCCGTAACAAGCAGCACACCGGCCACCACTCCGCCGTACCGCACGTCCCCGCCGGCCCTGACGACATCGTCGACGCGAAGGGCACCACCACCCTCCCCTCGGGCGGGACCGCCGACCAACGCCTGCCCGAGCAGGTCCGGGTCAGGCTGGCCAAACTGAAGGCGCTTCAAGCCCAG
>CAZRFC010000491.1:0-2971 GCA_964598975.1 uncultured Mycobacterium sp.
GTCGCTGCGGCGAGGAAACCCGCGACGAACTGGCCGAACAGGCTCAGGGAGCGCTCACCGGGATGGCCGCGACCTTCGCTCTGTTCATCGGATTCGCCATCTCGATCGGCTGGGGCGCGGTCTCGGAGGCGCAACGGGACGTCGAGCGGCATGCTTCCGCCATCCAGCAGATGACATGGGAGCTCCGCAACATTCCCGATGCGAGCGCATCCGCGGCGCTGACCGAAAAGCTCGCTGCGTACGCCTCGATGGCGGCCCACCAGGATGTGCCGTTCCTCGCCCGTGGGGTCACCATCGGCCTCCCGTCATCGCCGGCCCTCGACGACTTCGAGACCGCGCTGAACGACTACGTGGCCGGACAGCCCGACCGCGTGGGCGCAGACGGTCTGCACTCGGCGATGTCCCAACTCGTCTCGTCGGCATCCACCGTGTCGGCCGTCGCGAGTCGCACGCTACCGCCGCCCCTGGTGGCCCTGCTGTTCGTCGTCGCGGTCCTGGTCTCGGTGGTGATGGGAATGTCGACGGTCACCTACGGCAGGCCATCACTGGTCTTCGTCTGGGTGTCCTGCCTCATCCCGGCGCTGTCCATCGCCGTCGTGCTCGCCCTCGCCTACCCTTTTGCCCTCCGGACCGGGCTGACGACCGCGCCGCTTCGGGTCGTCGCCGAACATCTCGCGGCGGCGACCTGAGTCAGCCCGCTCCGGCCCGCGACCCCGAGACCTATGCTTTGCCGAACCACGTCGAAAGGGCGCCGATGTGCACCAACTGCGGACTTGCGGCGGCAGTGGTCGGCGGTGGTGGGGGAGCAGCGGCGCGATCGGCTCCGACCCCTACACCTGACACCCGCAACACGACCACGGTGTTTCGGGGCGGAACCGTGTACACCCTCGACCCCCGGCTGCCATGGGCCCAGGCTGTCGCGGTGCGCGGCCGCGACATCATCGCGGTGGGCTCCGACGACGAGGTCTCAGCGGTCACCGGACCCGACGCGCGGATTATCGAACTGGCGGGCCGGATGGTGCTGCCGGGATTCGTCGAAGGCCATATCCATCCGCTGGTCGGCGGCTTCATGACCTCCGGCGTCGATCTCCAGCTACCGACCAGGGAGGCGGCTCTCTCGGCCATCGCCGAGTACGCGCGGGCTCATCCGACCGGTCCGGTCCGTGGATTCGGTTGGCGGGTCGACATGTTCGGGCCGGAGGGCCCGCATCGGGCCGACCTTGACGCGATCATTCCGGACCGGCCCGCGTTCTTCTTCGCGATCGACGCCCACAGTCTGTGGGTGAACAGCGCAACGCTGAAAGCCGCCGGTGTCAGCCGGGATTCACACGATCCGCAGCCGGGTTTCAGCTACTACGCCCGCGATCAATCCGGGGAGCCCACCGGCTTCGTGCTGGAGATGGCGGCGGTACTGCCCATGATCCACGCCGTGGAACCGATGACCAAGGACCTGCTGGCCCGGCTTTTCGCCGACTGGCTGCCGCAGGCCGCAGCAGCGGGGATCACCTCGGTGTTCGACGCCGGAATGCCGCCGGTGGGGGGCGATCCGGCGGGCCTGGCAAGCGTCTACACCGATCTCGAATCGGCGGGCGGCCTGCCCTTCCGAGTGGTGGTGTCACACCTGGTCAAGGGGCCGCCCATCGATGACGCGGTGGCCGATGCGCAGCGGCTGACGGCATCGCTCGGCACCGAACTCGTCCGGGGCGGTGTTCTCAAGATCCTCGGCGACGGCACGGTAGAGGGACACACCGCCTGCCTGCTACAGCCCTACACCGACAAGCCCGACGAGACCGGGCAGTCGCCCTTCACCGAAGATGAGTGGCATCGGCTGGTCGGCGCAGCCGACCGGGCCGGCCTCGACATCCACGTGCACGCCATCGGGGATCGGACGATCCGCCTCGCGTTGGACGCACTCGAGGCGGCGATCCGCACCAATCCGGCGCGCGACCGCCGGCACACCATCGCCCATCTGCAGATCGTGGACGACGCCGACCAGGCCCGGTTCGGGGAACTCGGTGTGTACGCACAGTTCTCCGCCAACTGGCTGTCCGCCGACCCCGGCACCGTCGACACCACGATCCACCGCTGCGGTGTCGAGCGACAGCGAAAGACGTTTCGCCCCAAATCAATTCTGGATCGCGGAGGTACGGTCACCTTCGGCACCGACTGGCCCGCCGCGGGGTGGTTCTCGACCTACCGACCACTCGACTCGATCCAGGTGGCGGTAACCCGGCAACTCGTCGGCGACCCGGATGGACCGGTCCTGGATCCGGCCGGGGAGAGGCTGGATCTGGCTGACGCCGTGTACGCCAATACCTTGGGAGCCGCCCGTCAGTTGCGACTCGACGATCTGGTCGGGTCGTTGCAGCCGGGCAAGCGGGCTGATCTGGTGGTGCTGGGTCAGAACATCTTTGAGGTTCCGCCGCACGATATCGCCGCGACACCGATCGACATGACGATGATGGACGGCCGCTTCACCCATGGGGATGACGATGACTGAGCCGCCTGATGACCGCCCACCCGCCGGGCCGCCCGGTGGATTCGAGGCACCCGTCCCGCCGCCTCCGGGATACCCCGGGCCCTACCCGTACGGCTATCCGCCCCCGCCCGGGGGCTACCCGCCCTATCCGCCCCCGCCCGGGGGCTACCCGCCCTATCCGCCCGGGGGATACCCACCGGGCTATCAGTACGTTCTGCCTCAGGCGACCCGCCGAATCTCCGTGGGAATGGTCATCCTCGGAATGATGATCGGCAGTGCCGGCTGGCTGGTGCTGTTCATCCCCACCGCCGCGGTCTTCGGCCGACTGTTCGGTATCGGCTCGACCCCGTCGGTGGTCATCACGAACCTGATCCTGGTCGTGCTGGGGATCGCACTCCTCGTCTTCCCCAAGACCCGCCAGGCGGCCGCCGGGCTACTCCTCGGGCTGGCCATCGGTCTCATCGTCTGGGCAGGCATGTGCGCAGCGCTTCT
>CAZRFC010000492.1:0-2965 GCA_964598975.1 uncultured Mycobacterium sp.
GACGGGCATTCGCCGCTGCCGGGATCGCTGTCATCGCGATGACAGCCACCGCCCCCACCGGCCTGGCCGCGATCGCCCCCTCGGCGTCCGCTGCCACGGTGGCTTCCGTTCAGCCCATCAACGGGCAGACCGTCGGTGTGGCGGCTCCGATCATCGTGACGTTCACCCGTCCGGTCAGCGACAGGGCAGCCGCCGAGCGTTCCATTCAGGTCACCTCGCCGACCGCCATGAGCGGCAAGTACGAATGGCGCACCGACAGCACGGTGGCTTTCGTTCCCGACCAGTTCTGGCCGGCGCACTCCTCGATCCAACTCATGGCGGGTGGTCAGCGTCGCAGCTTCGGCACGGGTTCCACGGTGCTCGGTGTGGGCAGCATCTCCGACTACACGTTCACCGTCAGCATCGACGGAGTGATCATGCGCCAGATGCCGGCTTCGTTCGGCAAGCCGCGCTTCGCCACGCCGGTCGGCTCGTTCAGCGTGCTGGAGAAGTCCAAGTCGCTGGTGATGGACTCCCGCACCATCGGCATCCCGCTCACCGACCCGGAGGGTTACAAGCTGACGGTGGCTGACGCCGTCCGGATCACCTGGGGCGGCGTGTACGTGCACTCGGCGCCGTGGTCGGTGGGATCTCAGGGCTGGGCCAACGTCAGCCACGGCTGCGTCAACCTGAGCCCGGATAACGCGCTGTGGTACTTCAACCAGGTCGGTTACGGCGACCCGGTGGTCATCAACTGGTAGGGCGCGGGTAGGTGGCGTGGAAGTCGATGGTCAGTTCATCGGCTACCTTCATCGAACCCATGAATAGCGAGATCAGCTTCACTCCGAAGTCGGTCTGGGTGAGTTTCACCTGAGTCGACAGATTCCAGGTCTCGCCGACCTGATTCACCGTGAGATCAACGATCTGAGGACGGGCGACGCCGTGAATCTCCACCGTTCCGCTCATCCGATAGCCGGCATCGGTCTCGGCTATGTCGTCGGCGGCGAATCGGATCTGTGGGAACTTCTTGGCGTCCAAGGACTTCAGCGCATTGTTCCGCGCAATACCCTTCTCGGGGCCGCCCAGTGGCGTGACGCCGCCCTCGCCTTTGAGCACCTCCAGGGAATCGACGTCGACTGTTAGCTCCGCGTGGGTGGGCACGCCATCCTTCCAGTCCACCGACGCGCGCCAGGATTGCATGCCCATGGTCAGCCGGTGACCCATCTTGGCGGCCCGACCAGTCACGCCGGTGAGGATGTGTAGCTGGCCGTTATCGGCGTCCATCGACCAACGCGTGTCGTCCATTTCAGGTCGATTGCTTCGGAGTCAGGGTGACGGTCGTGGTACTCACCGTCGGGGGAGAGGTGCTCTCGGATGCGCTATCCGCGGCCGGGGTGGGGCTTTCGGATGGGGTGGGCGCCACCGTCGTGGTGGGGCTTGCGGATGTGGTGGGGCTTGCGGATGTGGTGGGAGTCTTCGAGAAGCGTGGCTCGTGGAACTCGGTCCAAGCGTCGCGGTAGATCACGTTGTCGCCCTCGGACACCAGGATCATCTCCGGCGTGACGGCGTAGGTGACTCCGTCATTGGTCGCGGTGATCGTGCCGTCAGCGGATCGGGTGGCGGGCATGGTCAGACCGGCCCGGTCGCTGAGACGGACCCCGCGATACTCCAACTCCCCGTCGTTGCTGATGCAGATCGCCACCAGCGCGCGTGACGTCCGGCCGAATTCCACCAGCGTCTGGTCGTCATCGCAGCGTGCCTCAGAACCCGTGTAGCCGTTTTCGTCGGTGGGGTATTCGGCGGTGGGCTCAGCCGCGGCGGTGGGTAGGAATGTTGCGGCGGTCGCCAGTGCTACTGCCATCGTTGCTACTGCTGTCGTCCGACTGTGTCGACGCATCGGCACTCCCTTCAACTGTTCCCGCACAAGCGAACCACTTCGGGGAGCAAATTCGGTGCTGCCGCGGCGGCGTTTCTCTCCGGTCCTGTGATGCGACCTTCGACACGCCCGCTTCAGTGATCGTCGGGCGACGGCGCGTGGGTCAGTACCGCCCACAACAACTGGGCCGCCTTGCGGGCCCGCTCATCGGGATGGATCGGTGCATCGCCGGCGGGTTGCTCGGCGGGCACGCCGCCGATGTGCTCCATCAGAGCCACCGCCAGTACGCGCAATTTCACGTTGGACTCGTGACTGGCGCGGCGCAGCGTGGACCAGGCGGTCTCGGCATCACAACGCAGCCGCCCCATGATCGCACCCTTGGCCTGCTCTATAGCGCCTCGAGACTGAAGCACCGACAGCACGTCGGCGATCTCGGTGTCGCCCTCGGCAGCTGAGGTCACCAGGGCCGCAGTGATGAGCTGTTCGTAGCCGAGCAGCGTTGTGATGGTGGAGGCCCGGGCCGGTCCGCCCAGCAGGCAGGACAGCACCAGGGTTTCCTCGGCTCGCCAGATACCTGGCACCGCCGCGGCTCCGTGCACCTGCTGGAGGTATTCACCCGGCAGCCGGGACTGAACCGCCTCGATCGTCAGGTCGGGCCAGCGGTCGTCGGACCACAGGTCCAAGCTCAAGACCGGCACCTGATGTTCAACGGCAACCACCACTGGGCCGCCAAGGCCTGACATCTGGGCATCGAGGTATCCCGCACCGATACCCCTGGTGGCTAGGACGACCATGCCCTCCCGCTTGGAGTGGACGCTGACCGAGAGCCCGACCGCGTCGTGCAGGTCGTGGTGGACCCGTTCGAGGATCCGGTCGAAGAGCTCTTTCTGGAAGGTGTTCTGCCGGGGCTGGAAGAGCGGAGCAGGCATCGCTACTCCTTCCTCACAACGGTGGCGACCCGGTCCAGGCCGGAGATCGCGAGCAGCGTCGTGATGTGTCCGTTCGGCTTGACGATCATGGTCAGGTCGGTGGTGGCCGCCAGAGCGAAAAGTGCGCGCACTGCGGCGCTGTCGCAATAACTGACCCCGGTGAGGTCCACGTGCAGAACCG
>CAZRFC010000493.1:0-2945 GCA_964598975.1 uncultured Mycobacterium sp.
TTGAGCTCGGCGAACGCAGCGTTGAAGGCAAGCCGGTGACCAGCGCTGTCGATGTCGGCGAGCGCGTCGAGGTCGAAGACCATCGCGCTCAGGTTGGTCAGCCGACGCACCTCGGCCTCGCCGGACTCGGATGTTTGGGCCGGCCAGTCCCACCAGAACCGACCGGCACGCCATGCTTTCTGCTGTGTGGGCTGCACACGGAAATGGTGTCCCACGTCACACCCGGTCCGCTTCCCCCATGCGGGGGATTCGTCGAGCCAAGTTAGCCGGCGGCCGGCCGTCGCGGCCATAGGGTAGAGCCATGGAAACCGCCTCGCCGGTGCGAATCGTGCTGGTCGACGACCACGAGATGGTCATCGAGGGGCTCAAGGCCATGCTCGCTGCGTTTGGAAGCCGGGTCACCGTCGTGGGCCAGGCGGTGGGTGCCGAGCGCGTGCTGGGCGTGGTCGCTGAGCTGGATCCCGACATCGTGCTGTGCGATGTGCGGATGCAGGGCTCCAGCGGGCTGGACGTGTGCCAACAGCTGCGCCAACGTGACCCCGACCGCAAGGTCGTGATGCTGTCGGTCTACGACGACGAGCAGTACCTGTTCCAGGCGATGCGGGTGGGCGCATCCGGCTATCTACTCAAGGGCATCAGCAGCGACGAACTGGTACGCCAACTCGAAGGGGTGCAGGCCGGCGGTACCGCTATCGACGCCGGCCTGGCGGCGCGGGCGGCCGAGACCGCGGCGCGACTGCAGAGCGACCAATTCTGGCCCGGCGCCCGGCACGGGCTGACCCAGCGGGAGAGCGAGATCCTGTCGCTGGTCGTCACCGGGCTCTCCAACCGAGGCATCGCCGCCAAACTGGTCATCGGCGAGGAAACCGTCAAGACGCATCTGAGTTCGATCTACCGCAAGCTCGGCGTGGGTGACCGGACCAGCGCGGCGGCAACCGCGCTGCGCGAAGGGATCTTCCGGTGACCGGCAGCTTCAGCCCGGACGCGGTGCACGGACTGGTCGACGCCGACCGCGAGGTCGCTCTGCTGCTCGACATCATCGCGGCTACCTCCAGCGGACCAGGCGTGGAACCGATGGCCGCGGCGGTGGCGCGGATGATCACCGCGGCCACCGCCTCGGATGTCTGCTTCGTGCACGTGCTCGACGACTCCGACAGCTCGCTGACGCTGGCCGGTGCCACCCCGCCCTTCGACGAACAGGTGGGCCGCATCCAGCTGCCGCTTGGCTCGGGTGTTTCCGGTTGGGTGGCCAGCCACCGCGAGCCGGTGGTGATCGTCGCCGACAAGGAGGCCGATCCGCGCTACGTCCCGATCGCGGCGCTACGCGGCAGGGACTTCACCTCCATGGCTTCGGTTCCGATGGAGGCCGAACCGGGCGGTCTGGTGGGAGTACTCAACGTTCACACCATCTCCCGGCGCGACTTCACCCCTCGCGACATCCAACTGCTGCTGGTGATCGGCCGGCTGATCGCCGGCGCGCTACACCAGGCTCGGTTGCACCGACAGCTGATGGCGCGCGAGCGCGCACACGAGAACTTCGCCGAGCAGGTGATCGCGGCGCAGGAAAACGAACGGCGTCGGGTCGCCGGCGATATCCACGACGGCATCTCCCAGCGTCTGGTCGGCCTGACCTACCGGCTCGACGCCGCCGCCCGGGCGGTCGACGACGGCGACCAGGCCTCGGCGGCCGAGCAGTTGGAGAAGGCTCGCGACCTGGTGGACCTGACGTTGGGGGAGGCCCGCTCGGCGATCAGCGGTCTGCGACCGCCGGTCCTCGACGACCTCGGGTTGGGCGGCGCCCTGGCCAGCCTGGCATCGTCCACCCCGGAGATCGACCTGGAACTGCACCTCGACGACGCACGGCTGCCCGAACACATCGAGGTCGCGCTCTACCGCATTGCACAGGAATGCGTGCAGAACGTCGTCAAGCATTCCCGGTCCCTGGTGGCGACCGTGACGTTCACAGTGCGGGACGCTTTGGCACGCATGGAAATAAGCGACCGCGGAGTCGGGTTCGACACGTCCCAGGTCGGGTTGCGGATCGACGCCGACCCGGGTTTGCCGTCGAGCGGCTACGGGATGCTGTCGATGGCCGAACGGGCCGAACTCGTCGGCGGCATCCTGGAAGTCCGTTCCGGGCCGGGCGCCGGGACAGCGGTCACGGTGACCGTTCCGCTCGAGCCCACCGCCGAGTTCGGCGCTGACTGAACACGAGAATTCGTCACATTTCCGTGGTGTTTCTAGTCGCGGTTTATGTTCCCATCGTCAGTAAGCAGAGTTACTCTCGTCACGTCACGGTGTCTTGCTCGGACACGTGTCGTCATCGCGAGAGGAGATCACCCATGGCGTCAGTTCTGTGGCTTCAGGGGGGAGCGTGCAGTGGCAACACCATGTCGTTCCTCAACGCCGACGAGCCCAATGTCGTCGACCTGATCGTCGACTTCGGACTCGAGGTGATCTGGCATCCCTCCCTCGGGCTGGAATTGGGCAACCAAGCCCAGAAGATCTTCAAGGACTGCGCCACCGGCGCCCGCCCGATGGACGTCTTCGTCTTCGAGGGCTCCGTGATCGAGGCGCCCAACGGCACCGGTCGGATGGACATGTTCGCCGACCGCCCGATGAAGGACTGGGTCACCGAACTGGCAGCCCAGGCCGGAATCGTCGTCGCCATCGGTGACTGCGCCTGCTGGGGCGGCATCCCGGCGATGGAGCCCAACCCGTCCGCGTCGACCGGCCTGCAGTACCACAAACGCAACAAGGGCGGGTTCCTCGGACCCAACTTCAAGTCCAAGGCGGGCCTGCCGGTCATCAACATCCCGGGCTGCCCGGCGCACCCGGACTGGATCACCCAGATCCTCGTCGCACTGGCCACCGGCCGCACCAGTGACCTCGCACTCGACGACCTGCAACGGCCCGCAACGTTCTTCAAGACCTTCACCCAGACC
>CAZRFC010000494.1:0-2941 GCA_964598975.1 uncultured Mycobacterium sp.
GTCGACTGGTGGCTGGTCATCGCGGCGTTCGTGATGTTTGTGTCCCCGCTGGGGCGGATGGCGATCGCGGTGCTGGGTGCGCGCCTGCTGCTCCGGCGGCTCGAACCGGGCACCTACCGCCGCGGTGGCGGCGAGCACATGCGGGTGTGGCTGGCCGAGCGACTTGCCGAGGCCAGCGGCGCGGAGAATCTGGCCGGCGCACCCTGGCTGGTGTACTACGCCCGGGCGCTGGGCAACAGCGTCGGTAAGGGGGTCGACCTGCATTCGGCGCCACCGGTGACCGGCATGCTCACCCTGGGGCATCGCAGTTCGGTGGAGCCGGAGGTGGATCTCACCGGGCATTGGATCGACGGGGACCTGTTCCACGTCGGCCCGATCACCATCGGTAACGACGCCACCATCGGGGCGCGGACGACGCTGCTGCCCGGTGCCGTCATCGGCAAGGACGCCGACGTGGCCGCCGGTTCGGCGGTGATCGGCAAGGTCAAGAACGGCCAGTACTGGAAGGGCTCACCGGCGGTGAAGTCCGGTAAGGCCCGCCACCCCTGGCCGGATCACCGGCCGCCGCGGGCCGCGCAGTGGGTGGCGATCTACGGGGTGAGCTCGCTGCTGCTGGGCGGACTGCCGCTGGTGGCGCTGGCGGCCGGCCTGGCGGTCGTCGGCTGGGGTGCCCGTGGAGCGTCCACCCTGACCGGTGCGGTCGCGGCGGCCCTGCCCTGGATTCCGGTGGCGACCCTGGCCGCAATGGCCGTCTACGCCGTGTTGACCGTCATCGGGGTGCGGGTCATGGCGATCGGGTTACGTGAGGGGTACCACCCGGTCCGCAGCCGGATCGGCTGGCAGCTGTGGGCCACCGAACGGCTGATGGACGCCGCCCGGAACTATCTGTTCCCGCTCTACGCCAGTCTGCTGACCCCGGTGTGGTTGCGCATCCTGGGGGCCCGGATCGGCCGCAACACCGAGATCTCCACCGCCCTGCTCACCCCGAAGTTCACCGTGGTCGAGGACGGCGCCTTCCTGGCCGACGACACCATGGTGGCCTCCTACGAGCTCGGCGGCGGCTGGATCCACGTCGCCAAGGCCACCGTGGGCAAGCGGGCGTTCCTCGGAAACTCCGGGATCACCCAGCCCGGCCGCCGGGTACCCGACGACGGGTTGGTCGCGGTGCTCTCGGCGACCCCGCCGAAGGCCAAGAGCGGCTCGTCGTGGCTGGGCAGCCCGCCGATCCGGTTGCGCCGGCACGCCGACACCGCGGACGCCGCGCTGACCTACGACCCGCCGCTGCGGCTGAAGGTGATGCGTGCGGCGGTGGAAACCTGCCGGCTGATCCCGGTCGTGGTGACCTTCGCGATCGGGACCGCCGTTCTCGCCGGTCTGCAGGCCCTTGTCCTCATCGGCGGCTACGGGCTGGCCGGGCTGGCCGGCGGTCTGGTGCTGCTGGCCGCCGGGGCGGTGGCCTGTGGCTCGGCGGTGGTGGCGAAATGGCTTGTGGTGGGTCGTATCCGGACCGGCGAGCAGCCACTGTGGTCGTCGTTCGTGTGGCGCAACGAGGTGGCCGACACCTTCGTCGAAACGGTGGCCGCCCCGTGGTTCGCCCGGGCCGCGGCCGGAACCCCGGTGATGAACGTCTGGCTGCGCGCGCTGGGGGCCAAGATCGGCCACGGGGTGTGGTGCGAGACGTACTGGCTGCCTGAGGCGGACCTGGTGTCACTCGGCGACGGCAGCACCGTCAACCGGGGGTGTGTGGTGCAGACCCACCTCTTCCACGACCGCATCATGCGGATGGACACCGTCGTCCTGGAGGACGGCGCGACGCTCGGGCCGCACTGCGTGGCACTGCCCGCCTCGCGCATCGGCGCGGGCGCGACCGTCGGCCCCGCTTCCCTGGTGATGCGCGGTGACGAGGTTCCGCCGTCGACCCGCTGGCAGGGCAACCCGATCGCCCCGTGGACGGGCAAGAAGTCCAAGGCCGCGAAGTCCGGAACGGAGAGTGGACGGGCGTGAAGCGCGCGGCCAAGAAGGGCAGCCGGCCGCCCGTCATCGATCCGTACATTCCGCACAGCGGGAACTTCGGTTACCGGGTGTCGCGGTACGACCTCGATCTCGATTACAAGATGGCCAGCAACCGGCTCTCCGGGACCGCCACCGTCACCGCCGTCACGCTGGCCTCGTTGCGGACCTTCACCCTCGACATCTCCGATGCCCTCAGCGTCAGCAAGGTCACCGTCAACGGCAGGCGTCCCGCCCACTTCGCGACATCGGCGGGCAAGTTGCGGATCCGCCTGGACGCCGCGCTGCCGGCGGGGTCGGCGATGTCCGTCGCGATCCGCTACGGCGGCACCCCCCGTCCGATTCGCAGCGTCTGGGGCACGGTGGGCTTCGAGGAGTTGTCCAACGGCGCCCTGGTCGCCGGGCAGCCCAACGGCTCGCCGTCGTGGTTCCCGTGCGACGACCACCCCAGCGCCAAGGCGAGCTACCGGATCAAGGTGAGTACCGACAGTCCCTACCGGGTCGTCGCACCGGGTGAGTTGGTGTCGCGACGGGTCCGCGCCGCGCAGACCGAATGGACGTTCGAGCAACCCGAACCCACCTCGACATACCTGGCCACCCTGCAGATCGGCGTGTACCAGCAGCACCGGCTTCCCAAGACGACGGTGCCGATGCAGGTATTCCTGCCGCAGCGGCTCAAGACCGCCTTCGACCACGACTTCGCCCGCCAGCCGCAGATGATGAAACTGTTCGTCAAACTGTTCGGCCCCTACCCCTTCGCCGCGGGCTACACCGTCGTCGTGACCGATGACGACCTGGAGATCCCGCTCGAGGCCCAGGGCATGTCGATCTTCGGGGCCAACCACTGCGACGGCAGCCGGGGCCACGAACGCCTGGTCGCCCACGAACTGGCCCACCAGTGGTTCGGCAACAGCGTCACCGCGCGCCGGTG
>CAZRFC010000495.1:0-2934 GCA_964598975.1 uncultured Mycobacterium sp.
CGCCCACCACGGCAGCGCCTCGAGCACCGCGTCAGCCTCGACAACGCGACCCCTGCTGTACATCGACAACGCGTACATGAGTCGCGCCTCCATGCCGGCACCACCCGCCAGCGCACCCTCGCAGAGCCGATTAGTGAGGTCGAGATCCAGCCGCAGGAATGCTTGAGCGGCACCGCTCAGCAGGACGCCGGCCTCGTCGGCGCGATCAGACTCCAACCACAGCAGCGCCAGGCGAACAGGGTCAGCCGGTTTTGCCCCTCCGGTTGGACTGTTCATCGCTCCGACGAGGAGGCCTCGCAGCCGTGCAGCGCGCAGCGGCCCCATATGTGCGCGCCGAACCTCCCCGTAGAGGGGATGAGCCAGTCGGGCAATGGCGTTGTGAGCACTTCCCGTTATGGTCACGAGCTCACGCCGTGTGGCCTCTTCGATGATGGCCGGGTCGGCGACGGCGGCCAGATAGGCAAGTTCGAGTGGTTCTGCCACGGCTATCAGGTCCATCACCTCGAGAATCCCGTCGGGTGCGGCCCCGATATAGAGGTCGATGAGATCCACCAGAGTCGAGGAGGCGGCGATTTCGCCGGACCACTTCCAGGCTGCTTCTTTGGAGGCGAGACGTCCCGCTTGGAGTTCTTGGCGTACCAGTTGATAGAGGAATAGCGCATTACCCTGAGTGAGGTCCCATACCCGTTGGGCGGTCCGGGAAGCGACCGTTCCGCCCAGCGCGTGCTGCAACAGGTCGTTACTTTCCTGCTGAGAAAGCGGTTCCAAATCGAGGTGCAGGAGCAGTTCGTCTTTCCACAGCGCCTTGATTGTTTCGGCAGCGGACTGGCCGGCTCGCAGTGTGACAATGACCCGCGCTGCCCGCCGTCGCACGAGTTGATGGATGACGAACGCCGACGTGTCGTCAAGTAGCTGTGCGTCGTCGACAGCAATGAGGACGGGCTTGCCCGGGGGCGCCGCAGTCACGGCCGCTACTACGGAATTGACCAGGCTAATAAGTTCACCGTGGACTCCTTCGATCCACTCTGCAAATACCCCGAGCGGAATCGATTGTGCGACAGCGGTTCCAGTGACAGAGTGGACCACCCATCCGTCTCTCCGAGCGGCTTTCACGGCTTCGGCGGCCAGTCGGGTCTTGCCCACTCCCGCACCGCCGACGATGACCACACCGGCATAGCGGCTGTCGGCGTGAAGCGTGCCGGCAATCGTGCCGAGCTCCCGCTCGCGGCCAGTGAAGGGCCACGCGGCCATAGGCAGCATGACTAGATTGTCCGACAATTCATGACCGCGGAAAAGACGGTGGCGTCAATTTGTCGGCTCCCGCTAAGGGCATGGGTCGTCTGGAAACACCATGCGGCATCGCCGAAATGTAGGGGAGCGCCAGGTCTGTGCGGTTATGGGGCTCCCGGTGAGCCTGTCTGGCCGTTGCCGTTCGCGCCTGTGCCACCCGTTCCGCCGCCGCCGCCCGTTGCGACTCCGGACGCCGATGTGGCGTCACCACCGTTGCCGCCATCGCCACCAGTGCCTCCGGAAGCGGTCCCCGAGCCTCCGGTGCCGCCGCTGCCGCCGGTTGCCGGAGCGCCAGCGCCCTGGCCGACGGCATCCCCGCCCCTTCCGCCCTTGCCCCCGATATCGGTGATCGTTCCGCCGCCGTTGCCGCCGGCGCCTCCAGTCGCGGCAGCGCCCGCTTCGGACGTCTCAGCATGGCCGCCCCCGCCGCCGTCGCCACCGTTACCGGAATCGGTGCCCCCATGCCCGCCGTTGCCGCCATTCCCGCCCAACGCAGTACCGGCGGCGGCATCCGAATCGCCACCGGGCCCGCCGGTGCCGCCGTCTCCATGGGCTCCGCCGTTACCGCCGTCTCCACCGGTGCCACCGAAGCCCGAGGTTGTTCCGCCCTTGCCGCCTTGGCCGCCGGTGCCGCCGTCGCCGGCATCGTGACCGTTGCCTCCGTCACCGCCGCGACCGCCGTTGCCGATTGTTCCGGCGTCGCCACCATTACCGCCGGTGCCGCCGTCGGCATCGCCAGACAAGAAACCGCCGCTCCAGCCGTCGCCGCCGTCGCCGCCGTTGCCCGCGGGACCTGTGGGCGCAGTGCCAGCGGAGCCGGTGGTGCCATTGAAGCCGCCGTCACCGCCTTTGCCGGCCGTGCCGACGTTACCGCCGTCGCCACCGTTGCCCCCACCGCGATACAAGTCCCAGCCGTTGCCGCCGCGTCCGCCGTCGCCGCCGGTGCCGGCGTTGCCTCCGGTGCCGCCGGTGCCGCCGAGTCCTGCTGTTCCGGCGTTGCCGTGGGCGGCGTTGCCGCCGGTGCCGGCGTTGCCTCCTTGGCCGCCGTTGCCGCCGGTGGCGCCGTGGCCGCCGGTGCCGCCGTCGCGGGAGTTGATGATGTCGAGTTCGGGGGCGCCGGCGGCGCCTTTACCGCCGTTGCCGCCGTTACCGCCTGCGCCTCCGGTGCCGCCGTTGCCTCCGGTGCCGCCGTTACCGGCGAGCGCACCACCGGTGCCGCCGGCTCCGCCGTTGCCGCCGGCGCCGCCGGTGATGCCGTTGGTGCCGTTGCCACCGGAGTGGCCGGGGATGAGTCCGTTGTCGCCGTTGTCGCCGTTGTCGCCGGCAGTGCCGTGACCGCCGTTGCCGCCGGTCCCGCCGTTACCGATCGAGCCGCCCGCTCCGCCGGTGCCGCCGTTACCCCCGGAATGCCCGTCGTGGAACAGGGCGTCGGGACTCCACCCGTCACCCCCGGCACCACCGTTACCGCTGGTGGTGGGGGTGGTGCCGGGGGTGCCGGTCGCGCCGCCGTTGGTGCCGCCGGCACCGCCTTTGCCGGCGGTGCCGGCGTTGCCGCCTTGGCCGCCTGCGCCGCCGTCGGGGTGGCTGTCGTCCCAGCCGTTGCCGCCGCGTCCGCCGTCGCCGCCGGTGCCGGCGTTGCCTCCG
>CAZRFC010000496.1:0-2918 GCA_964598975.1 uncultured Mycobacterium sp.
ACGCACCAGCGGGATCAGCTCGTCGACGGTCACCGGCACGGTGGTGTCGTAGCCGTAGACGACGTTGGCCGCGGAATCTCCGACCAGCAGCACCGGGATGCCGGCCTCGTCGAGAACCCGGGCGGTGGAGAAGTCGTAGGCGGTGAGCATCGCCCACTTGTGGCCCTCGGACTTCATCCGTTGAAGTTGGTGGGTGCGGATCTTGGTCAGGGTGGGCGCGGCGGTTCCGTAGAGCGGTTGCTCTGACATGAGTCATCCCCAGTGTTCGTCGGTTCGATCCTCGTGGCCCGTCAGGGTCCCCGGGTTCGCGTGACCCCTTAAGTCTGCCACCGCCGCGCTGGTCGGCATATCCACAGGCGAGTGCGGTTCCTCACATTCGGGCGGCCGCATAACATCGGGAGATGCAGCGGCTCAGCGGACTCGACGCCAGCTTCCTCTACTTGGAGACCTCAACCCAGCCGCTGCACGTCTGCTCGGTGCTCGAACTGGACACCTCGACGATTCCGGGCGGCTACAGCTTCACCAAGTTGCGCGACGAGTTGGCGATGCGGATCACCGCGATCCCGACCTTCCGGGAGCGGCTGGCCAACAGCTTCCTGAACCTCGATCACCCGGTGTGGGTGGAGGACCAGGAGTTCGACATCGACCGTCACCTGCACCGGATCGGGTTGCCGGCGCCCGGTGGGCGGGTCGAATTGGCTGAGATCTGCGGACACCTTGCGTCGTTGCCGCTGGATCGCCGACATCCGCTCTGGGAGATGTGGGCCATCGAAGGGCTCGACGGAAGCGACGCCCACAAGGGCGGCCGCCTAGCGGTGCTGACCAAGGTGCACCACGCCGCCGTCGACGGCGTGACCGGCGCGAATCTGATGTCGCAGCTGTGCACCGTGGAACCGGCGGCGCCCCCGCCGGAACCGGTGCAGGCCAGCGCCGACGCAAACCCGTTGCGCATCGCACTGGGCGGGCTGGGCCGATTCGCCGTCCGGCCGGTTGCACTGGCGACCAACGTGTTACCCGCCACGGTGTCCACGGTGGTCGACACGGTGCGTCGGGCCGCCGGCGGCCGCGCGATGGCCAACCCGTTCGCCGCGCCGCCGACGCCGTTCAACGGCAGTATCACCGCGCACCGCAATGTGGCCTTCACCCAACTCGATCTGGCCGACATCAAGAGGGTCAAGGACCACTTCGGGGTCAAGGTCAATGACGTGGTGATGGCCCTGGTATCCGGGACCCTGCGCAGGTTTCTGCTCGAGCGTGGTGAACTCCCGGAATCCACACTGGTGGCGATGGTTCCGGTGTCGGTACACGACCGGTCCGACCGGCCCGGCCGCAATCAGGTCTCCGGGATGTTCGCCAACCTGCAAACCCAGATCCCCGACGCCGGTGAGCGGCTGATGGCGATCGCCGACGCCAATGTCATCGCCAAGGAGCACAGTTCGGCGATCGGCGCCACGCTCCTACAGGACTGGAGCCAGTTCGCCGGACCCGCGGTCTTCGGGGTCGCCATGCGGGTGTACGCCCGCACGCGGCTGACCGAGTCGCGGCCGGTGCACAACCTGGTGGTGTCCAACGTTCCCGGACCCCAGATCCCGCTCTACTTCCTCGGGGCGGAAGTCCAGGCGATGTACCCGTTGGGGCCGATCTTCCACGGGGCAGGTCTGAACATCACCGTGATGTCGCTCAACGGCAAGCTCAACGTCGGGCTGATCTCCTGCCCGGAGTTGCTACCCGACCTGTGGGACATGGCCGACGGGTTCGTCGCCGGGATGGACGAATTGCTGGCGGCGACAAAGGCGAAACGCCGCGGACGCTCCTAAGGGTGGCCTACCAGGCACGTTGGTCGACCATGGCAGCATGTTGGCCATGAGGCTGTACCGACGCCCCCGATCCCTGCGTGCCGCCGTGGTGATTCCGGCCATGGCCGGTCTGCTGGCTGCCAGCGCCGGATGTAGCACCGTGGTGGGCGGTAAGGCAGTGATCGCCGAGCCGCAACTCGGGCAACCGGTGTCCTGGGGGCCGTGCCGTCCGGCAGGCGGGGGCGGCGACGCTCTGCCCATCCCGGCCGGCGCCCAATGCGGAAAGATCGCCGTCCCGGTCGACTACAGCAAGCCCGACGGCGCCCAGGCCAACCTGGCGCTGATCCGCTTCCCGGCCCGCGGTGACAAGATCGGCTCGCTGATCATCAATCCCGGCGGCCCCGGAGAGTCCGGCATCGAGGCCGCCGCCAGCCTGGTCGAGGGTCTACCGGCCGAGGTTCGTCAGCGGTTCGACCTGGTCGGTTTCGATCCGCGCGGAGTGGGTTCGTCGACCCCGGCGCTGTGGTGCAACTCCGACGAGGACAACGACCGGTTACGGGCCGACCCGCAGGTGGACTACAGCCCGGAGGGTGTCGAGCGCATCGAGGGTGTCACCAAGGAGTTCATTCAGCGCTGTGTCGACAAGATGGGCACCGAGTTCTTGGCCAACGTCGGCACCGCCAGCGTGGCCAAGGATCTCGATATGCTGCGGGCCGCCGTCGGCGACGACAAGTTGAACTATCTGGGCTACTCCTACGGCACCCGGATCGGTGCGGCCTACGCCGAGGCCTACCCGGACAAAGTGCGCGCGATGATCCTCGACGGCGCTGTGGATCCCAGCGCCGACCCGATCCAGGCCGATATCGACCAGGCCAAGGCGTTCCAGGACGCGTTCAACGACTACGCCGCGGACTGCGCCAAGGACGTGGGCTGCCCACTGGGTGCGGATCCGGCCAAGGCCGTCGCCAAGTATCGCGACCTGGTGGACCCGCTGGTGGAGAAGCCGATGCCCACCCGCGACCCCCGCGGGCTGAGCTACAACGCCGCCATCGTCGGCACCATCATGGCGCTGTACTCGCCGAACCTGTGGCGGCATCTGACCCAGGGGCTCACCGAGATGAC
>CAZRFC010000497.1:0-1778 GCA_964598975.1 uncultured Mycobacterium sp.
CTCCGGAGCCGGACGCGGGGCAACCTTCACCGGCTCGACCTCAACGGGCTTGCGGAACAGCCGCGGTAGGAAGGCCAGCAGGCCCAGCAGGCCCAGGATCGGGATCAGCCACCACCACTTGAAGCCGCCCTTCTTCTCCACCGACGGTGCCGAGGGCGCGGTAACGCTGGGCTTGCTCACTGAAGTGGTCCCTTCTACGCCGAAACCGGGGATCTTGCCGGCAAGTGCGGCCGGGATGGTCACCAGGCCGGCCGCCTTGGACCACTGGATCTCAGTGCCCTCGGGGCCAACGAACTTGCCGGTCTGGACTCCGCCGATGTCCGAGACATCAGCACTCGGGTAACCGAACGGACCGGTGATTCCACCGGACTGCCGCCAGGCCTCAAGAACCTTGCCCTTGATCACCGAGGCGCCCTGCTGCGGGTTCCAGTAGATTGAGGCGCCCTCGGGCAGGGAGAAATCATTGAATCGGCCGACCCCGTCACCGGTGTCGCTCTCGTCATTCTTCGGGAAGCCCAAGCCGCTTCCCTCAGGTCCGCCGAGCGCTGTGTACCGATCGAGGATGGCGCCGTACATCACGTGCGCGCCGGTGTCCTCCGAGTAGTAAATGGCGCCACCGTCGTACATGCGCATCGCGCCGCCCTTGACGTCCTGGGCGTCACCAGCGGGGGCACCGAGACCCACCTGTGGTTGCTCGGCGTTGAAACTGGTGGCTTTCTCCTCGATCGCGCTGACGGCGTCACTCGACGGTTCGGCGAATGCGATATTCGGGGTGGCCAGCATGGTGCCGGCCACCACGAAAATCCCGCCCAACGCGAGCGAGGCGCCGCGGCGACGCGGCGACACAGTTGGTGTCACTTTCTAACTCCTTCAGGTGTTTACCCGTGTGGGTATTTGGTTGGGGCTGACTGTATTGGTTTGGGGTGCGTGCGTCTTCCGAACAGTGGATGACGCCGAGGCGGGAGGGGGATTCGACCGCCCCGGCGTCATGCTGTGCGGCGCAGGCCGTCAGGGCCGACGGTGCCGCGGATCATCCTTCCGGTAGCGGGGATCGTTGGGATCAGCGATGTAGGCCTCGCTGGCCCGGAACACCGCTGACTCGTCGCCGACGATGTCGTCATCGGGATGCTCGCCGGTAGCGCGCTCCACCCACTCCACCTCGCGGGTACCCCGCTCGATGAACTGAGCCTCGACGTCCTCGGTCTTGCCCAGGAAGCGGCGAGTCACATGCATCTCCTCGGCGCCGTGCTCCACCACCCGCTGGACTTCCTTCTCCACGTACTTGTGGACGATGACCGGCTTCTCGACCACGATCTCGACGATCCGCTCGACCGGCTTCTCGACGATTTTCTCCACCTCGACGTAAACCGGCTTTTCGACGATCTTCTCGATGCGGGTCTCGACCGGCTTCTCGACGATCACTTCCTGGACGTACTCGACCTCACGCTCGACGACCTTCTCGACGAGGACAGGGCTGGTAACCATCTTCTCCAGCACCTTCTCCACGGGCCGGTCAACGACCTTCTCGACAATGCGCGGCCGCTCGACGACCTTCTCGACCACCCGGTCGACCTGACGATCGACGATCTTCTCGACGATGTTGGGCTTCTCGACGATCTTCTCGACGACGCGATCCACGGGGCGATCGACGATCTTCTCGACGATGTTGGGCTTCTCGACGATCTTCTCGACGATGCGGTCGACGGGCTTCTCGATGACCTTTTCGACGATGTTGGGCTTCTCGACGATCTTCTCGACGATGCGGTCGACGGGCTTCT
>CAZRFC010000497.1:1878-2917 GCA_964598975.1 uncultured Mycobacterium sp.
CCTTTTCGACGATGTTGGGCTTCTCGACGATCTTCTCGACGATGCGGTCGACGGGGCGTTCGACGATCTTCTCCACCACGTTGGGGATCTCGACGATCTTCTCGACGACGCGATCCACGGGGCGTTCGACAACCTTCTCGACGATGTTGGGCTTCTCGACGATCTTCTCGACCACCCGGTCGACCGGCTTCTCGATGACCTTCTCGACGATGTTGGGCTTCTCGACGATCTTCTCGACGATGCGGTCGACCGGCTTCTCAATGATTTTCTCGATGATGTTGGGCTTCTCGACGATCTTCTCGACGATGCGGTCGACGGGCTTCTCGACGATGCGCTCGACGATGTTCTCGACGGTGACCTCGACGATGTTCTCAACGACCTTGACGACCGGCTTTTCGACGGTGATCTCGACGATCCGCTCCACCGGCTTCTCAATGGTCTTGTACACGATCTTCTCGACCGGTACCTCGATCACCTTCTCGACGATCTTCTCCACCGGCTTCTCGACGACCTTGGTGATGACCTTCTCGACGGGCTTCTCGACCACCCGCTCGACAACCCGGTTGACTGGGACCTCAACGACCTTATCGACGATGTTGACCACCGGCTGCTCGATCAGCCGCTGCACAGTGACCGGCTTGTCGACGATGTTGTCGTGAACCTCGACGATCAGACGCTCCACCAGCCGCTCGATCTGCTTCGGGCGGTCCTCAATGCGGTCCACGACCGAGACCACGAGCTTCTCCACCAGTCTCTGAACGTCGATCGACTTGTCGGTGATCTTGTCCAGGATATTGACCACCGGACGCTCGACCAGTCGCTGAATCTGTACCGGCTTGTCGATGACGTTGTCCGTCACCGTCACTACCGGCTTCTCGATCGTGCGGCTGACGCTGTGGGCCTTGTCGACGACGGTGTCCTCGACGGTGACGACGGGGCGTTCGACGAGGCGGTTGACCTTCATCGGCTTGTCAGCGACGGTGTCCTCGACGGTGACGACGGGGCGTTCGACGAGGCGGTTGACCTTCATCGGCTTGTC
>CAZRFC010000498.1:0-2916 GCA_964598975.1 uncultured Mycobacterium sp.
CGGCGATCACCTTCACCGGCAGCACCGGCGTCGGCCGGCGCATCGCCGCGGCAGCCGCCGCACGAGGGGTGCCGGTGCAGGCCGAGATGGGCGGCAAGAACGCCGCCGTGGTGCTCGATGACGCCGATTTCGACCTCGTACTCGAGCAGGTCATGCTCGGCGCCTTCCGCAGTACCGGCCAAAAGTGCACGGCTACTTCGCGATTGATCCTCACCGAGGGTATCGCCGACAAGTTTCTTGCCGCCCTGGTGCAGCGGGCCGAAGCACTGGTAGTCGGCGACCCCGCCGACGACCGCACCCAGATGGGTCCGGTCATCGCCGCGTCGGCGCAGGCTGCGATCACCGCTGGAATCGACACGGCGAAGTCGCAGGGCGCGGCGGTGCTGGCCGGCGGCGGGGCCTACAGCGACGGTCCACTGGCGGCGGGATACTTCGTCGCTCCCACCGTCGTCGAACTCGACGGCCCCGCCGACGTCTGGACCGAGGAACTGTTCGGCCCGGTGCTGGCGGTACGGCGGGCAGGAAGCCCCGAGGAAGCCTTCGAATTGGCCAATGACAGCGAATTCGGTTTGAGCGCAGCCGTGTTCACCCAGGATCTGACCCGGGTGATGCAGGCGATGGAATGCGTCGACGTCGGCGTGCTTCACATCAACTCCGAGTCGGCGGGCGCGGATCCGCATGTGCCGTTCGGCGGTGCCAAGAAGAGCGGCCTGGGCCCCAAGGAGCAGGGTGGGGCCGCGCGGGAGTTCTTCACCCACACGACCACGGTGTACCTACGCGGCGGACCGCCCGGGGTATGAGCGCGGGAGCTTTGGACGGCGTCGTCGTCGTCGACTTCAGTCGGGTGCTGGCCGGGCCCTACGCCACCATGCTGCTGGGTGACTACGGCGCCGAGGTGATCAAGGTCGAGCGCCCCGGCGTCGGGGACGACACCCGCGCCTGGGGACCGCCGTACGACTCCGCCGGAGTCGCAACCTACTTCAATGCGATCAACCGCAACAAACGCTCCGTCACCGTCGATCTCGGCGCACCGGCCGGGGTGGCCACGGCACGTGAACTGGTGGCCGGCGCCGACATCGTGGTCGAGAATTTCCGCCCGGGCACCATGGAACGACTGGGCCTGGGTTATGACGATCTGCGACAGATCCGGCCCGACCTGATCTACTGCTCCATCACGGGTTTCGGGCGTGACGGCGGTGCCGCGCTGCCCGGCTACGACCTGCTGGTGCAGGCCGTCGGCGGCCTGATGAGTGTCACCGGCCCCGGCCCCGGTGAGCCGACGAAGGTGGGGGTGGCACTGGTCGACGTCCTGACCGGTTTGCATGCGCTGTCCGGGATACTGGCGGCCCTGCACCACCGTGACCGCACCGCGGAGGGTCAGCGGGTCGACACCAATCTGCTGTCGTCGCTGTTGTCGTCGATGGTCAACCAGGCCTCCGGCTATCTGGGTGCCGGTGCCGTGCCGGGGATCATGGGTAACCGGCACCCCTCAATCACGCCCTACGAGACGTTCGACACCGCCGACCGGCCGATCGCCGTGGCGGTCGGCAACGACAAGCAGTTCGCCGCCATCGCCGATCGACTCGGCGTCCCGGAGATCCTGACTGACGACCGTTTCGGCTGCAACGCCGATCGGGTGGCCCACCGGGATGCTTTGTGCGACATACTCGGTCGAGTATTTCGAACCGAAGGGGCCGACCACTGGCATGCGGTGCTGACCGAGGCCGGGGTACCGGCCGGTCCGATCAACGATCTGGCCGAGGCGTTCGCCTTCGCCGATCGGCTGGGCTTGGCACCGGTGGTCTTGGTACCGGGTACCGCCACCCCACAGGTCGCCAACCCGGTGGTGCTGTCGGCCACGCCCGTCAGCTATCGCCTGGCACCACCGACGTTGGAGCAGGAAGCACGCCCATGACGGCACCGAGGTCGATTCACGTGCACCAAAGCTCCTGCCGGACCGGCTGATGGTTACCGTCGGCTGGCTGGCCCGACAGGCCGACCTGGGACTCACCGTGGTGGCCGGCGCCGAGCACACCGACCGTTCGATCCTGTGGGCGCACGCCATCGAACTCGCCGACCCGGCGCCCTATCTGTCCGGCGGCGAACTGGTGATGACGACCGGCATCAACGTCGGCAAGACCAGGAAAACGCAGTTCGACTACGTGTCCCGACTGGTTGCCGCCGACGCGGCGGCCCTCGCCTTCGACACCGGCACCCGTTTCCGCCAAGTACCGGACGGAGTCCTCGCTGCCGGCAACACCCTCGGACTGCCGGTGCTGGCGGTTCCGGCCTCCACGCCGTTCATCGCCGTCACCCGGGCTGTCATCGACGCGATCAACGCCGATCAACTGAAGGCGGTGCGGCGGACCGTTGAGCTGCAGGAGCGGCTGGCGCGCGAGACGCTGAGGGGCGGGATCCCGGCCTTGGTGGGGGCGCTGAGCAAGGCCTTGGCGGCGACGGCGGTGACGTTGTCCACCGACGGCCGGCTACTGGCCGGCCGGGGATCCGATGTCGACCGCGTCGCCGCACTGGCAGGCAAACTGATCGACACCAGACAAGGAAAGTCCCAGCCGAGCAGTCGGGTGGTCGCCGACGGCGACGGCTACTGCACGTTACAGACCCTGCGCGCCGGGTCCGTCGCCCGAGGCTATCTGGCCGTGCGTTCTCTCGGGCCGCTGTCGAATTCGGACCGCCTCCTGGTGGCGCACGCCGTGTCGCTGATCAGCATCGAACTCGAGAAGCCCAGTCGGGTACTCGACGCCGAGCAGCGGCTGCGCACCGCGGTGACGCAGGCACTCTTGGCCAACACTGGTTCCGTGGAGCCCACGGTCCTGCGCTACTTCGGATTTGAACCCGACACCACGGTAATCAGCATCGCGCTGGCCGGTGTCGGGCCGACGCTGCCGGCCGAAACAC
>CAZRFC010000499.1:0-2913 GCA_964598975.1 uncultured Mycobacterium sp.
CGACGTTGGACCGGCGCAATGGCACACCGATGCCGGTGTGGGAGTGAAAAGCTTCCATCAGTTGGTTTCTCCTTGAGTTCAGCCAGGCGATCAGGCGTGCAGATCGGCGGGAGAGGACAGGGAGCCGCGCACGGCGGTGGCCGCCGCGACGGCCGGCGAGACCAGGTGGGTGCGGCTGCCCTTGCCCTGCCTGCCTTCGAAATTCCGATTCGACGTCGATGCGCAACGCTGCCCCGGTGCCAACTGATCCGGGTTCATTCCCAGGCACATCGAACAACCCGCGAGCCGCCACTCGGCACCTGCCGCGGTGAATACCTCTCCGAGCCCTTCGGCCTCGGCCTGGGCACGAACCTTCATGGAGCCGGGTACGACCAGCATCCGGACGCCGTCCGCTACCTGCCGGCCGCGTAGAACGTCGGCAACCGCGCGCAGATCCTCGATACGCCCGTTGGTACAGGAGCCGACGAACACCACGTCGACGGGAATGTCTCGCATCGGCGTACCCGGCCGAAGATCCATATAGGACAACGCCTTCTCGGCGGCCTGTCGTTCCGCGTCGCTCCCCATCAGTTCGGGATCGGGTACCGCCTCGGACAGCGGAACACCCTGGCCGGGATTGGTGCCCCAGGTGACGAACGGACTCAGCGTGGTGGCATCGACGTAGATCTCGGTGTCGAACTGTGCGCCGGGGTCGGTGCGCAGTTGCTCCCACGCCGCGACAGCCGAATCCCAGTCCACGCCCTGGGGCGCGTAAGGCCGGCCACGCAGGAATTCGTACGTCGTGGCGTCGGGTGCGACCATCCCGGCGCGGGCGCCCGCTTCGATGCTCATGTTGCAGATCGTCATCCGGCCTTCCATCGACAGCGATTCAATGGTGCTGCCGCGGTATTCGATGACGTGACCCTGGCCGCCTCCGGTACCGATCTTTGCGATGACGGCCAGAATGATGTCCTTGGCCGTGACCCCTTGTGGCAGCGGCCCGTCCACGTTCACGGCCATCGTCTTGAACGGCCGCAGCGGAAGGGTCTGGGTCGCCAGCACATGCTCGACCTCGGAGGTGCCGATGCCCATCGCCAACGCGCCGAATGCGCCATGGGTCGAGGTGTGACTGTCGCCGCAGACGATCGTCATCCCGGGTTGCGTGAGACCCAACTGGGGCCCGACCACGTGCACGATGCCCTGTTCGGGGTCACCCATCGGATGGAGTCGGACGCCGAATTCCGCGCAGTTGCGCCGCAGGGTCTCCACCTGGGTGCGCGAGATCGGGTCGGCGATCGGCTTGTCGATACCGATGGTCGGTACGTTGTGGTCCTCGGTGGCCAGGGTGAGGTCGGGTCGGCGCACCGGGCGGCCGGCCATCCGTAGGCCGTCGAAGGCCTGCGGACTCGTGACCTCGTGGACGAGGTGCAGGTCGATGTAGATCAGATCGGGTTCGCGGGCCGCCCCAGCGCCGGCGCCGGCCACGACCACATGATCCGCCCAGACCTTCTCGGCAAGGGTTCTCGGATTGTCCATAGCTTCCAACTCGCCATCTCACTCTGTCCCGTTCTCACATATTGGGACGCTAATATCTCGATATGAGACAGGATAGCGGTATCGGCGTGCTCGACAAAGCCGTGGGAGTACTGCACGCGGTCGCCGAAGCCCCGTGCGGGCTTGCCGAATTGTGCGAACGGACCGGTATGCCAAGGGCCACTGCGCACCGACTCGCGGCGGGCTTGGAAGTCCACCGATTACTCGCCCGCGACGGCGCAGGCCGCTGGCGGCTTGGGCCGGCGGTGAGCGAATTGTCAGCAGCGGTGGGCGATCCGCTGATCGCTGCCGGCGCGGCGGTACTGCCGGGACTGCGGGAAATCACCGGGGAAAGCGTCCAGTTATATCGCAGGGAGGGCACCATCCGGGTGTGCGTGGCGGCATTGGAGCCCCCGGCGGGGCTTCGAGATACCGTGCCCGTCGGAGCGCGCCTACCGATGACCGCGGGGTCGGCGGCGCGGGTGCTGCTGGCCTACAGCGACGAAGCCACCCAGCGGTCGTTGCTGCCCGCTGCGGCCTTCACCGAACGCACACTCAACGACATTCGACGCCGCGGCTGGGCCCAGAGCGCGGCCGAACGAGAACCCGGGGTGGCCAGTGTCTCGGCACCGGTATACGACCGCACTGGCGCTGTCGTCGCGGCGGTGTCGGTCTCCGGACCGATCGACCGGATGGGCCGCCGCCCCGGCGAACGGTGGGCGGCCGATCTGCTGGCCGCAGCCGGGGACCTGACCCGGCGGCTGTAGCGTCATCCACTCCCGCACCCCGGCCGAGCAGACGCAAAGTCGCACAAATCTGGGCTGAATCATGCGATTTCACGTCTGCTCCCGGCAGGTGATGCACCGTACTGCCACACTGACGAGATGGGACGGAACCAACGCAGCCAGATCGTCATGACCGACGCGGAGATCGCCGAGTTCGTCGCGAGAAGCCGCACCGGAACCATGGCCACCGTGGGGACGGATGCCCAGCCGCACCTGGTCGCGATGTGGTACGGCGTCATCGACGGCGAGATCTGGGTGGAGACCAAGGTCAAGTCCCAGAAAGTCGTCAACATCAGGCGCAATCCCAGGGTCAGTTTCATGATCGAGGCCGGGATGACCTACGACTCGTTGATGGGTGTGTCCTTCGAGGGAGTCGCCGAGATCCACGACGATCCGGACACCATCTTCGCCGTCGGGGTCAGCGTGTGGGAGCGCTACAACGGCCCGTACACCGATGACCTCAAGCCCGCGGTGGACATGATGATGAACAAGCGTGTCGCGGTGCGAATCGCCGCCGACCGGGTGCGGTCCTGGGATCACCACAAGCTCGGACTGCCCGCGATGCCGTTGGCCGGGTCGACGGCGCCGAACTAGGCGCCGGCACCGTACTGGACCC
>CAZRFC010000500.1:0-355 GCA_964598975.1 uncultured Mycobacterium sp.
GACCGAGGCACACCGTCTGGATGTCGGCCCGCACGTACTGCATGGTGTCGTAGATCGCCATCAACGAGGTGAACGAGCCGCCCGGGGAGTTGATGTACATGGTGATGTCGCGGTCCGGGTCAAGAGACTCGAGTACCAGCAACTGCGCCATGATGTCGTTGGCCGAGGCGTCATCGACCTGCACCCCGAGGAAGATGATGCGTTCCTCGAACAGCTTGTTGTACGGGTTGGACTCCTTGACCCCGTAGCTGGTGCGCTCGACGAACGAGGGCAGGACGTACCGCGACTGAGGCGGCTGGTAACCGGTCATCGGGCGTGTCCGTTCTGGGAGGTCGCGTCCGGCAGCTGGCCGGCG
>CAZRFC010000500.1:365-2909 GCA_964598975.1 uncultured Mycobacterium sp.
TCCTTGACGCCGAAGCTCGAGTGCTCGATGAACGACGGCAGGATGTAGCGCGCCGAAGGGGCCGTGCCCCGATAGATCTGCTCAGACATTAGAGCCTCCAGAGATGTGCGCGCGGGTGATGACGTGGTCGACGAAGCCGTACTCCAGGGCTTCCTGGGCGGTGAACCAGCGGTCGCGGTCGGAGTCGGCCTCGATGCGCTCGATGGGCTGGCCGGTGAACTCCGCGTTGAGCCGGAACATCTCCTTCTTGATCAGCGCGAACTGCTCGGCCTGGATCGCGATGTCGGCCGCACCGCCGGTGATGCCGCCCAGCGGCTGGTGCATCAGGATCCTGGCATGCGGGAGGGCGTAACGCTTGCCCTTGGCGCCGGCGGCAAGGAGGAACTCGCCCATTGAAGCCGCCATGCCCATGGCGTAGGTGGCCACATCGCAGGGAGCCAACACCATGGTGTCGTAGATCGCCATGCCGGCGCTGATCGAACCGCCCGGGGAGTTGATGTAGAGCGAGATGTCCTTGGTGGGGTCCTCGGCGGCCAGCAGCAGGATCTGTGCGCACAGCCGGTTGGCGATGTCGTCGTCCACCTGGGAGCCCAGGAAGATGATGCGCTCGGCCAGCAACCGCTCGTAGACCGAGTCCTGGAGGTTCAGCCCTACACCGGAACGCATGTGAGTCACGCTTACCTGCTTTCGTTCAAACGACTGCGCTCTTATCTGACGCTATCGACCCTAACCAACCCGGTGCCGGAACCATGCCCACGGCAGCGGTCTTTCGCTGTCGGCGTTACTCCGACTTCGAATCGGACTCCGAATCGGACTTCGAATCGGACTTCGAATCGGACTCAGCCTTGTCCTCGGCCTTGGCCTTCTTCTTGGCCTTCGGTTCGGCCTTCTTGGCAGCCTTCTTCTTGGCCGTGGGCTTGGCTTCGCCGCCGGCCTCGGTGTCGGCCGGCTCCGCACCGGTGCCGAAGAACTCGGTGGTGTCGATCACCTCACCGGTGCTGTCGCTGACGGTGGCCGCCTCCACCACGGCCGCGACCGCGAGGCCCCGGCGCACGTCGGCATAGACCACCGGAAGCTGATTCTGCTGCTGGAGCAGGTTCACCAACTGCTGGGGTTCGAGGCCGTACTGCCTCGACATGAGAATCAGCCGCTCGGTGAGGTCGTTCTCACCGACCTGGATTTCCAGGTCGTCGGCGACGGCATCCATCAGAAGCTGGGTCTTGACGGCCTTCTCTGCGGCTTCCCGGTTGTCGGCGTCGAACTTCTCCCGCGAACTGCCCTGTGCCTCCAGCGCCTCGGCCAGCTTGGCCTCGTCGTGGTCGAGCGGATGGATCGCGTTGTGCAGGGCGGCGTCAACCTGCGCCTGCACGATGGCGTCCGGCAGCGGCACCTCGACCATCTCCAGCAGGTTCTCCAGCGCGGTGTCGCGGATCTTCTCGGCCTGGTGGATGCGCTTGACCCGGCGCACCTGGTCGGTGAGGTTTTCGCGCAGCGCCTCCATGGTGTCGAATTCGCTTGCCATCTGCGCGAATTCGTCGTCGGCCTCCGGAAGCTCGCGCTCCTTGATCGACTTCACCGTGACGGTGACTTCGGCATCCTCGCCGGCATGCTCACCGGCGACGAGCTTGGTGATGAACGTCTTCGACTCGCCCTCGGACAGTCCGATGATCGCCTCGTCCAGTCCCTCGATGAGCTGACCGGAGCCGATTTCATGGGACAGCCCATCGGCCTTCCCGTCCGGAATCTCGGTGCCGTTGACCGACGCCGAGAGGTCGATGGAGACGAAGTCGCCGTCCTTGGCCGGGCGCTCGACACCCTTGAGGGTGCCGAAGCGGGCGCGCAGCGCCTGCAACTCGGCGTCCACCTCTTCATCGGTGACCTCGATGGCGTCGACGGAGATCTTCAACGTGCTCAGGTCGGGCAGGTCGATATCGGGTCGGACGTCGACCTCGGCGGTGAACTCCAGTTCCTCGCCGTCGGCCAGCTTGGTGACCTCGATCTCGGGCTCACCCAGCGGGCGCAGTTCGGTGCTGGTGACGGCCTCGCTGTAGCGGGCCGGCAGCGCGTCGTTGACCACCTGCTCGAGCACCGCGCCGCGGCCGACACGGGCCTCCAGCAGCTTGGCCGGGGCCTTGCCCGGGCGGAAACCGGGCAACCTCACCTGACGGGCCAGTTGCTTGTAGGCGCGATCGAAGTCGGGCTGCAGTTCGGTGAAGGGCACCTTCACATTGATCCGAACCCGGGTCGGGCTCAGCTTCTCGACGGTGCTCTTCACGGTGGTGCTCCTTGATCTCGTTCTCGTCGGTGTCTGCGGGCGCGTGTCGGGGTGACAGGATTTGAACCTGCGGCCTTCCGCTCCCAAAGCGGATGCGCTACCAAGCTGCGCTACACCCCGCTGCTGTTGCTTCTCGCGCAGCGATCCTACGGCCCAGCATGGACCCGATTGGAATCGGACCGGAGTTCGCCGGTACATTTGGCTCGCGCACGCATGCGGGCGTAGCTCAATGGTAGAGCCCTAGTCTTCCAAACTAGCTACGCGGGTTC
>CAZRFC010000501.1:0-2906 GCA_964598975.1 uncultured Mycobacterium sp.
TGAGACACGCGGGCGGTTCAATAACGTGACGGCGCCCCTGGCGGTGTGACGATCGGTTCACCGAGAGCAGTCTGAACCGATTGCAAGGCCGAGGTGATTGCCATGGGCCATAGTGAAGGTAGGGCATCTTCGGTCTCCGTCTCCTATCGGCGGCCGGACGACCTGAGTGAAGTCACGCAAGAGTGGCACGCGGCTGGGGCAGACGAGCTTGCGACCGCTGCGCCATGGCGGTCCTTTCGTTGGTACCGCGGCCAGAAGCACTACTCCGGCACATACTGGTCGAGCACTGTCGGCGGCCACGTCATCTATGAGTCGCGACTTGAATTGGCGCGCCTGCTCTTCGCCGATTTCGATGCCGAGGTTCGCCATATCGTTGCCCAGCCGTTTCTGCTCCGGGCCCGAGTAGACGGGAAGATGCGCAGGCACGTCCCGGACTATCTGTTGATCGAGGACTCGGGTCCGGTCGTGGTGGACGTGAAGCCCGCTCAGCGGCTCGCCGATCCGAAAGTTGTCTTCACCTTCGGATGGACCCGCCAACTCGTCGAGGAACGGGGTTGGCGTTTCGAAGTCGCGACCGAATCTCCCGCGATCGAGTTGAGAAATGTCAGATTCCTCGCCGGCTATCGCCGTGGCAACCTGTTCTCTTCGACGCTGTTGGAGCGGGTGCGGGCTGAAATTGCTGATGGCGCATCCCTCGGCCATGCCTTCGACTGCTTACCTGGTGAAACGCCGGCCTACGTCAAATCGGCTGTGCTGCATCTGCTTTGGAGGCAGGAATTGCGGGCCGATCTCACCGAACCGCTCAGCAGACAAACACTATTGAGGAGGTTGTCATGAACACAGCCGCGGTGAAGATCGGCGTCGGGAGCCGGCTTCTGCACGACGGGCAAGTAGTGCAAATTGTCGAGGTCCATCCTGGGCGGGCGGGCATGGACCTCGTACTGAAGGACCCGACGAAGCAAACCGTGTTCCGGGCGAGCCTCAACGAACTCCTTAGGTCAGAGGGAACCCGCGTGATCGCCGACCCCGAACCCCCGATTAACGACGATCCCGCAGAGCCCGCCGGAATACTGCTCGGGCAACTCAACCCCGCCGAACTCGAGCAAGCCAGGGATAGAGCCGCGCACGTTCGTGAGGTGCGGACCGGATTCCGTTCGTGTAGTGCCGAGTTGGCGCTCCCTGGCGAGCCGCGGCCGGAGTACCGGCCCGACGTCCCCTTATCTAGGCGGTACGCGAGCAAGGCGCGCGAGCTTGGGGCGGGGCAACGCACCGTGGAGCGCTGGGTGCGGCAATTTCAGCAGCATGGCGAGGCAGGCCTGGCGGCCCCCAAGGAGAAGCGTTCGGCTGGCCTGGGTGGGAAGGTGGACCCGCGGTGGACCGAAACTGCGATCGAAGTGATGGTCGAGCACGCGGACCAATCGAGGCCCTCGCAGACAATGGTCATCGACCGAACAAACGCCAGAGTGATCGCGCGATTCGGCGAGGGAGTAGTCGCGTTGCCCTCACGAGCTACGGCATTCCGCGTCCTCGCCGAGCTTGAAAATCGCTACCCGACCTTCCGCTTGAGCACAAAGCGGAATCGCGACATCGCCGACCGCCCAGGCGGTGTCTACGGAAAACTGCGCCCGACCCGCCCGGGCGAATACCTGCTGATGGATACCACCCGACTTGATGTCTTCGCTCTCGATCCGATCACCTTGCGGTGGGTACAAGCCGAACTGACAGTCGGCATGGACTGGTACACCCGCTGTGTCGTCGGAATCCGGCTGACGCCGGTGTCGACGAAGTCGGTGGATGCAGCGGCGGTGTTGTTCCAGGCTTACAGACCACGGCCGGCCGGAAAAGACTGGCCAGCGCACGCGGTCTGGCCCGAGCACGGTATCCCGCGCTCGGTGCTGGTCGACGTCGATGCGGTCGACGGCCCATCGTTCGCAGCGTCCGGACCGGCGATGGTGCCGGAAACCATCGTGATCGACCACGGCAAGATTTACCTGTCTGAGCACTTGACCAGCGTGTGTCAGCGGATGGGGATTTCGATCCAGCCCGCCCGGGTGCGGACCGGCCGTGACAAGGGACCGGTGGAGCGCTTCTTTCGCACCCTCCGTGAGGATCTTTTGCAGATCCTTCCGGCCTACAAGGGCCCCGATGTGCATTCCCGCGGGCTAGACCCGGAATCGGAAGCCTTCTTCTACCTTCACGAACTCGAAGCGATCATTCGGGAGTGGGTGGCCGTGGTGTATCACCATCGGCCGCACGAGAGCCTGATCGACCCGCATGTGCCGGGGTTGCGGATGTCACCGGCGCAGATGTTCGAACATGGTGTGGCCCGCGCCGGCTATATCGAGGTTCCCCGGGATCCTGACCTGGCGTATGAATTCCTCAAGACCGAATTCCGCAAGATCCAGCATTATGGCGTGGATTTCGGTGGCCGCCGTTACAACGGTCCAGCACTTAATCCGTTTCGCAACGTGACTAGCCCGTATGTCGGGAAGGCCAAGGGCCGCTGGCCCATTCACCACGATCCCGATGACATCACCCGCGCCTATTTCCGTGATCCGGAGACACGCCGGTGGCATACGCTGATGTGGGAACACGCACCCTCGATGGAGATGCCTCTCAGCGAGGACGCTCTGGCTTTCGCTCGTAAGCTCGCCGCCGCCAAATACGCCTACCCCGACGACCGGCTCGCGATCGCCGATCTGCTCGAAAGATGGAATCTTGGCCTGGGAAACACCCTGGCCGAACGGCGGATGGCGCTGCGGCTCTCGCGCGAGGCCATGTCGATCGAGCTACCTGAGCCGACCGACGAGATCACCACTCTGCCGTCAGTCGCCAGGGTATTGGCCACTGCCAGCCCGCCCACACCAGAGTGCGAATTGGAGGCGCCCCCCGCGCCAGACTCCGAG
>CAZRFC010000502.1:0-2880 GCA_964598975.1 uncultured Mycobacterium sp.
CGATCTGCTGGGCGCTTACACCGTTGTCTGCATCGACGAGTTCGAACTCGACGATCCCGGCAACACCACGCTGATCTCGCGGATGCTGTCCCAACTCGTGGAACGAGGGGTTTCGATCGCCGCGACTTCCAACACCCTTCCCGAACAACTCGGCGAAGGTCGCTTCGCCGCGCAGGACTTTCTGCGCGAAATCAATACGCTGGCAAACATTTTCACCACTGTGCGGATCGAGGGTCCGGATTACCGGCACCGTGGCCTACCGCCGGCGCCCGAACCGCTTTCCGACGACGATGTCCGAGCCCGGGCAGAGCGGACACCCGGCGCGACGCTCGACGACTTCGGCCAGCTGTGCGATCACCTGGCGACCATGCACCCGTCGCGCTATCTGGCCCTGATCGAAGGAGTGTCGGCGGTGCATATCACCGGAGTGCACCCACTCGACGACCAGAGCGTCGCGCTGCGACTGGTGTCACTGACCGACCGGTTGTACGACGCCGGCATCCCGGTCGTCGCTTCTGGGGCGAAATTGGACACCGTGTTCTCCGAGGAGATGCTGGCCGGGGGCTACCGCAAGAAGTACCTGCGCGCCACCTCCCGACTGCTGGCGTTGACCAGTCAGAGCTGACGGGCCATCACGTAGTCGCATTCGATGCCTTCGCCAAGCTGGAACGTCCGATTGCCGGTGATCTCGAAACCGTGCTTGCGGTAGAAGCGTTGGGCGCGTGCGTTGTACTGGTTCACACCGAGCCAGACCGTTGGGGCGCCGGTGCGCGACGCCCAGTCGATCCCGGAAGCCATCAGAGCGGCCGCCGCACCGGAACGATGGTGACTAGCCAGGACGTACATCTTGGACAACTCGACGGCATTCTCCCCACGAATCAGCATGGCGTAGCCGATGATTCGACCCTCACATGCCGCCGCCAGCACCACCCGGTCCGGATCGGCGAGGTACCCGGCGAACCGCTCGGCGGAGAGATTCGCGGCAACGAACGCGGCGATATCCTCTGCCGCGACCGACTCCGGGCAGGCCAACGGGAACGTCGCGGCGGCGACTTCGGCAAGCTCAGCGGCATCGCTCAACCCAGCTGGTGTGACTGAGATCTCCATCACCATCATGCTGGCACGACGATCAGGTAAACCGTGACCAAAACTTGCTGTGCGTGCGGCATTTCCGCAACCGAGGCACTACTACCGTCGTAGTCATCGCCCAGCAGACCCAGAAGAGGAGGTAGGGAGATGAAATCGACACTTCGACGGTTGGTCGTAACCCTGGCCGCCGCATCTGCCGTGTCGGGGGCTGTGGTGTGCATTGCGCCCATCGCGCCGGCCTCGGCCACCCGGGGCTGTCCGCCCGGGCAGCACGAAGACGCCCAGACCCCGGGATTCCAGTGCGTGGCCGGGTGGTGCCCGTCGGGCGCACTGCTCGACGCTGTGACCGGCACCTGCGTCGCGCCGCCGGGGGTGCCACCGCCACCGCTGACCTGAGTGTGACCGCGTCCGGCGCGGGTACCCCGGGGGCATGGCGAAGACCGTGATTCGTGACATCGCCGCACCGCGGGAACGGGTGTGGGAGGTGCTGGCCAACGGGTGGACCTACTCGCAGTGGGTGGTGGGCAATAGCCGGCTGCGGGCTGTCGACGACGACTGGCCCGCGCCGGGAACCCGGATCCTGCACTCGATCGGGGTCTGGCCGCTGGTCATCGACGACGAAACCGTGGTCCTCACGTGCGTCCCGGGGCAGGAGTTGGTGCTGCTGGCCAAGGCCGGGCCGCTCGGCGCCGCCCAGATCACCCTGCGGCTGAGTGACATTCCCGACGGCTGCAGGCTCGAGATGATCGAAGTCGCAGTGCGAGGTCCGATGCGCTTGGTGCCGAACCGGCTGCAGCTGATCGGGATCCGGCCGCGCAACCGGGAATGCACGTGGCGGCTTGCAGGTCTTGCCGAGCACCGCGAGCCGGCTGCTCTCACCTCCGGGTGACCCGGAAGTTCTCCAGGGACGGGTCGGTGGCATCCGGGATCCCCATTCCCGCAGCCTTTCCGGAACGGAGGTAGTCCACCACCGGTTGGCTGAGTCGTTCGCCGGGAACAACGGCCGGGATTCCCGGGGGATAGGGCGTGAGTTGCTCGGCGGCGATCCGACCCGCGGCCTGTCCGGCCGGCACCATCTCGGCCGGACCGAGGAACGCCTCACGCGGGGTCAGCGCCGTCTCCAGTTGAAGTTCCTCGGGGGTCGGGAACGCGATCGGACGCGGCCGCGGCAAACCGGGAGCGGCCTGGCTCAGTGCGATCAACCCGCGGACCAGGCGGGCGGCGGTGAAATCGTCGTCGGCGATGGAGACACCGGCCAGCACCCGCCGATGGTCACAGTGGCCGAGGTCGAAGTGGCAATGCTCCCGTAGCCAATCGGCGCTCTGATAGCCGCTGATACCCAGTTCGCTGACGTCGATCAGGATCTGCAACCGATCCAGATCGTGGGACGCCTGTTCGCCGCACAACTCCCGGTCCATCACCGTCAAGCCCGGAATCATGGTGATCCGCACCCGCAGCATCTCGGCGAGTTCCATTGCATCGCTGAGTAGTTGGGTCCCTCTCTCCACCATCTGTCGCCGCCAGCCGTCCATGGCCGCGTACAGCAGGACGTTCGGGCTGGTGGTCATCAGCAGGTCTGCGCAGGCCGCCAGGTGCCGCCAGTCGACCAGGTCGCCTTGGCGGTGAAACACCGAGCCCTGTTCGAATCCGGCACCCATCTTGTGGACGCTGACCACGCATACGTCAGCGCCAGCATCCATAGCCCAGGTCGGCAGGTCCTCGTGAAAGGGAAGGTGTGCTCCCCACGCCTCGTCGACGATCAACGGTTTGCCGCGGCGGTGGCACACCTCG
>CAZRFC010000503.1:0-2869 GCA_964598975.1 uncultured Mycobacterium sp.
CTCGCTGGGATCGGGGATGGGCAACATCGGCACCGCGGTCGCCGGGTTCTTCAACACCAGCACCTTCGAGGACACCACGCCGGCGTTCGTCTCGGGCGTGGCGAATACCGGGGCGGTCCTAGCGGGGTGGTTCCAGAACGCCCTCAGCCTCGGCACCTACATCGACCGCATAAAGTCCCACTTCGACGCCCCGATCCCGTTGGGCCTCAACATCGGATTGTCTGAGATCCCCATCGACTTCACCGCCGCACTAGGGGTTGACATTCCGCTCAGCATCACCAGCACGCCGATCGAGTTGACCCAGATCGGGGTCGACCCGATTGTGGTGGGACCGGGGCCGCTGTTCAATTTCAATGTCCTTGGGGGACTGTCGTCAGCGCTGGCTTCGTGCTTCAGTGGAGTATGCGCCGCCGGCGAGGCCGAACTGGATATCACGCTGGGTCCGATATCGGCCGGTCCGGTGGAGATCGGTTTCGTTGACGGCCAACTGCTCTCAGGCGTCATCGGCGGCCCCGGTAAGGGGCTCGGGGTCTCCGGCCAGGCAGGCATCGGCCCGATCGACATCCCGCTGCCGTGGCAGGTGTTCGCTGATCCGACCTACCCGATCACGATCCCTGAGTTCCCCTGGTTCTACGACATCGTCGGCGACGTCGATGTTCCGATCACCGGCGCGATCGGGCAGATCGACGTCGATGAGTTCTCCACGTCGATCCCGCTGTTGGTGAATGCCCTGCTGAAGGTTGGCTACTGCATTACTGTCGCTGCCTGCACGCCCTCAGGCGTCTTCGGCAGCCTCACCCTGTTCCGCCCGAACGGAACGTGGCCCAACTTCTCCGTCCAACCTCCGTGGACGGTTCTCCAGCTCATCCAAACCACCTTGAGTGACGCTTTCGGGCCGATTGTCGTCCCCTCCATCGACATCAACATCCCGATTCAGGACTCGGTCAGCGGCTCGGATAGCGGCACGCTGGGACCGTTCGTCATCCCACGCGGATAGCCAGGAGCTAGTGTCGCCGACCATGTATGCAGACCGTGAGACGTACGTCCAGCCACCGCTGGTACTGGTGGCCGCCGAGATTCGCTTTACCGATGCACCACGACTGCGTCAGCAGGAGACGCTGGATGCGGTGGCGATCGCCCTCGACCGGCTGTTCCCGCTGAGCGCACCGCTGGGCGGGGTCAGCCTGGTCAGCGCCGGTCCGGGCGCCAAACCGCAGTTGGCGCAGCGTCGCGGGGTGGTTCTCCGCAACACCGAGGGCACCGAGGCGCTGACCGTCTCCCCGTCCTCGATGTCCTACGAGACCACTGAGTACCGCGGCTCTGCGGCCATCAGCGATGTCCTGGCGGAGGGCTGCCGAGCACTGACCGGCCTGGAGGTGCGCCCCGCGCTGACCCGGGTGGGCGTGCGGTACATCAACGAGGTCCGGGTTCCCGAGCCCCCGGCCGACGTGCGCGGGTGGTCCCGGTGGATCGAGCCTGCGCTGTTGGCACCGCTGTCGGTGGCCGACCGGCCGGTGACCCGCGGTGTCCAGGGTGCGACGACGTTCGACCTCGAGCGAGGACTGCTCAACGCCCGCTATGCGGCGTTCCTCGATGGGGCGACGAACGTTCCGGCTCACCTTCGGCGGCGTCCGTTCACCCCGGGTCCGTTCTTCGGGTTGGACTTCGACGGTTTCGTCGAGTTCGGTGGCGATCCGGCGGTGCTGCTCGACGCCGGCGTGATCGCCGAACTGTTGCCGGGACTGCACTCCGCGGCGGGTTCGATTTTCCAGCGGTCCATCACCGATGAGGCGCGTGCGCTGTTCCGGGGGAGTGGATTGGCGTCCGTGTCGGGTTCGGCCGAAATGGGGCCCGCGGGCCGGCACGGACTCTGATCGGGAGTCGGTGTCCCGTCGGGTAGACGGGGCCGCCGGTCCCGTACGGGAACCCGATACGCTGGCGCAATGAGCGTTGACACCGTGCCAGGCACGGGTGCGGAGGTTCGCGAGGCCGTTCACACCGCGGCGCGGCGGGCGCGTGCCGCCTCCCGGTCGCTGGCCTCGCTGAACACCGCGGTCAAGAATCGGGCCCTGCACGCCGCGGCCGACGCCGTGCTGGGGCACGCCCACCAGATTCTGGCGGCGAATGTCGCCGACCTCGAGGTGGCGCGCGAGGCGGGCACGCCGGAGGCGATGCTCGACCGGCTGGCACTCAACCCCCATCGGATCGACGGGATCGCCGGGGGCCTGCGCCAGGTCGCCGGACTGCCCGACCCGGTCGGCGAGGTGCTGTCCGGACGCACGCTGCCCAACGGTCTGCGGACCAGGCAGGTCCGGGTTCCGTTGGGGGTCGTCGGCATCGTCTACGAGGGGCGGCCGAACGTCACCGTCGACGCCTTCGGGCTGACCCTGAAGTCCGGTAACGCGGTGCTCCTTCGGGGCAGTTCGTCGGCCGCTCGATCCAACGCCGAACTCGTGACCGCCCTGCGCAGCGCGCTGTGCGGGGAAGACCTGCCCGAGGACGCCGTCCAACTCCTGCCCAGCGCCGACCGCTCCCGCGTCACCCACCTGATCCAGGCCCGAGGCCTGGTCGACGTGGTGATCCCCCGCGGCGGCGCCGGGCTGATCGATGCCGTGGTTCGGGACGCGACCGTACCGACCATTGAGACCGGGGTCGGCAACTGTCACGTGTATGTGCACGCCGAGGCCGATCTCGACGTCGCGGAGGCGATCGTGCTCAACGCCAAGACCCGCCGGCCCAGCGTGTGCAACGCCGCCGAGACCCTGCTCATCGACGCCGCCGTCGCCGGCACCGCGGTGCCACGTCTGGTCGGGGCGCTGCGGAGCGCCGGGGTCACCGTGCACGACAACCCCACCGAGGAGGAACTCCG
>CAZRFC010000504.1:0-2860 GCA_964598975.1 uncultured Mycobacterium sp.
ACCATCCGGGCCCACGAAGGGTCGCTGCGGCTGGGTGACAAGGTGGTCTTCGGCCGCGACAACGTCATCAACTGCTACCTCGACATCGAGTTCGGGGAGTCGGCGCTGATGGCGGACTGGTGCTACGTGTGCGATTTCGATCACAAGATGGACAACATCGAACTGCCCATCAAGGACCAGGGGATCGTCAAGAGCCCGGTGCGGATCGGACCCGACGTGTGGATCGCGACGAAGGTCACCATCCTGCGCGGCACCAGGATCGGCCGCGGCTGCGTGCTCGGCGCGCACGCCGTGGTGAAGGGCGACATCCCGGACTACTCCATCGCGGTCGGCTCGCCGGCCAAGGTGGTCAAGAACCGGAAGCTGGCCTGGGAGACCTCGGCCGCCGAGCGCGCCGAACTGGCCGCCGCGCTGGCCGATATCGAACGCAAGAAGGCGGCGAAGTAGGCCCAGCCGGGCGGAGCGGTGGGCGTTACCGCTCGCGGATCTGCCGGTCCGGCAGCGCCTGTTCGACGATCGGCCGACGGGCCATCGGCGGATGCGCTCCGCGGGTGGCGCCCCGATAGACCCCGGCGGTGAGGGCCGCGACCGTCTGCCAGTCGAAATCGGTGGTGAGTCGCTCCCGGGCGGCCACTGCGCGCTTCTGGGCCGCGGCAGGGTCGTCGAGGACCGCGGTGATCGCCGTGGCCAGGGCCCCGATATCGCCCGGCGGGCAGGACAGTCCGGTCACACCGTTGGTGACCGCCTCGCCGAGGCCCCCGACATCCGTCACGACCAGGGGGGCCCCGGCGGCGATCGCCTCGAGGGCGGCGATTCCGAACGGCTCGTAGCGGCTGGGCAGTACAGCGGCGTCGGTGCGGTGCAGCAGGTTCAGCAGTTCGGTGTGGTCGGCCCTGCCGACGAAACGAACCGCTTTGAGCACCTTGTGTTTTCGGGCCACCTCGGCCAGCCAGTCCTGCTGGGTGCCGTCACCGGCCACCGTGAGCGTGGTGCCGGGATGCCGGCGGCGCACGCGCGGGAGAGCGGCGATGGCGTCGTGCACCCCCTTCTCGTATTCCAGCCGGCCGACGAAGAGCAGTTCGGGCGGCCCGGGATGGCTGTGCCGCGGTGCGAAAGGCCAACGGGCGAAGTCGATTCCGTTGGGAATGACGGTGATCTCGGCCAGGTCTGGTCCGAAGAGTTCGGCGATCTCGCGAGCCATGGACGTCGAGCAGGCGATCAGCGCGTCGGATTCGTGCGCGAGCCACGATTCGGAGGCGTGCACCTGGCGGCTGATCGGCCCGGTGACCCAGCCGGAGTGCCGGCCGGCTTCGGTGGCGTGAATGGTCGAAATCATGGGCACGTCGAAGAACTCGGCCATCGCGATCGCGGGATGGGCCACCAGCCAGTCGTGGGCGTGCACCACGTCCGGAGCCCAGCCACGGAGCCTTGTCAGGCCCGCGCGGACCATCGCGTGCCCCATCGCCAGTGTCCAGGCCATCATGTCGGCGCCGAATCCGAATTCGTGCGGGTCTTCCGCCGCGGCGATCACCCGCACCCCCTCGTGCACCTCATCGGTGGTGGGGTGGCTGGCGCCGTCGGATCCCATCGGCTGGCGGGACAGCACCACCACATCGTGGCCGTTGGCGGCCAGGGCGGTGGCCAACTGGTGGACGTGTCGACCCAACCCGCCGATGACCACCGGTGGGTACTCCCACGAGACCATCAGGACCTTCACGGCGGGGCCTCAGCGCGGCAGGCGGCGGGCGTCGAGCCCGCCGAACAGTCCGTCGGCGGCGTTCCAGCCCGCGGCCAGTCGCTCGGCGGCGTCGCGTCGGCCCGACGACAGCGCGTCGGCGATCTCCCGGGTCGCGTGCGCGTGCAGATGCGCCCGGTAGCGGGCGTAGTCGGCCGCGGAGTCCTTGGACACCATGAACGGCCAGTCGCTGGACACCGTTAACAGCGTTTCACGCAGTATCTGGTCGGCGACCGTGTCGCGGGTCGGCGCGGAGCCGGTCTGCGCCAGGGCCTTGTCGACACAGGCCAGGGCGGTGTCGACGACCTCGGAGTTCAGCGCGACCAGGTCGGCCACCTTCGGCCCGGACCAGACCTGCCAGTCCTTGCCCGAGCCCCACGAGCTCGGCGGCAGCTCCACCGGGGTGCCGACGAATCCGCCCGCCAGGGCGTCGCTCAGCGTGCCGACCCGGATACCGGCCTCGGGCAGCGCCCGCAGCAGTCGGGCCAGCCAGGTCGGGCCCTCGTACCACCAGTGTCCGAACAGTTCGGTGTCGAACGCGGCGACGACGTGGGCGGGCCGGCCGATGCGGTCGGATTCGCCGATCAGCCGCGACCGCACCAGGTCGACGAAGTCGGCGACATGAACGTCGATGGCGTGGTCGGCGCGGATCGGGTCGTACGGGGCCTTGGCCTCCGAGGGCACCGCACGGCCGGTGACCCGGGCCGGCTTCAGTCCGGTGAGGTGGTCGTGGGTGTGGAAATCGCGGTAGGCGGCGTGTCCGGGGTAACCGGACTTGGGCGACCAGACCCGGTAGCTGACCTGCAGGTCGCGGCCGAAGGCCACCACACCGCTGTCGCCGACCGGGCGGCCCAGCGCGGTGTCGCCGTGCAGCGAGGGGCCGTCGACCATGAAGTGCCGGACGCCGGCGTCGCGGTAGCCGTACTCCATCCCGGGCGCGTAGGCGCATTCGGGCGCCCAGATCCCGCCCGGGGTGTGGCCGAATCGCTGGCCGGCGTCGGCGAGCCCCTCGCGGAGCGCGAACTCCCGCAGTCGCGGCGCCAGAAGCGGCTGGAACGGGTGCGCCAACGGTCCGCCGAGCAGTTCCACCGTGCCGGACTCGATGAGTTCGCGGAGCAGCGGGCT
>CAZRFC010000505.1:0-2847 GCA_964598975.1 uncultured Mycobacterium sp.
GGCCGTCAAATGCCGACCTGCCACGCGCAGGCACGGTTAAACGCAACGTTTAGGCAGCGCCGAGGCGCAGCCAGCAGGATTGACGACATGACAGCGACGATTGCACGACCACGACATAGCGACTGGCTGGCCCGGTCAGCCAAAACAGGAGATTGACGCATGGCAGACAACGTAACGTTGCCGGGTACTGGCAGCAGTGTAGCAGCGGATGATATCGGCGGCGCGCTGTACCAGCGCGTCAAAATCGCGCTAGGAGCGGATGGCGCGGCGGCTGACCTGGCTCCGGGCCAGGGGCTTATGGCTGCGTCTGTGCCTGTGGCGATTGCCAGCAATCAAAGCGCGGTACCAATCTCCGACAACAGCGGAAGCCTGACGGTGGACGGCGATGTAACAGTCACGTCACCTGACATCGTTGTGACTGTGACGCCAACGGTTGATACGAGCGCGTATGCCAATGGCGACCTACTGTTCGACGCTACCGAGGTTGCCAACGCGGTGCGCTCCAACGGTAGCACGGCTATTTTGCAGAGCGTCACCATTATCGACAAGGCTGATCAGAAAACAGCATTTGCGCTGCTGATAGCAAACGCTGCCACGGATTTTGGCACGCTCAACAGCGCGCCTGATCCCGACGACACCGAGGCTGCGACGGTGATCGGCTGGGTGCCGGTGGTGGCGGCGGACTACGTGGATTTAGGCGGCGCGTCCGTGGCGTGCATCTGCAACATAGGTCTGCTGCTGAAAGCCGGAGCGGCCACGACCAGTCTTTACATCGCAGGCGTCAACGGAACTGGCACGCCAACTTATAGTGCGGCCAGCGATCTGGTTTTGCAGCTTGGTTTTCTGAGGTCGTGAGCAATGCACCGGTCTACCAGACGCACCATTGGAAAAAAGCCAACGACGCTGTGGGACGGCCTGCTTGAGTTCCTACCGATCTCTGAGTACAGCGCGGGTAGTGGGCCGGTAGCGCGCAAGGGCCTGCACAAGGAAACAAGATGGACTGACCCTGCAAATTTGCCTAGCGGACTTGGATTGCAATACGGCTATTCCGGCGAGTTTGCGCAGGCCAGCGGCCACACACTGACGCGCGGCGATGCTAGTTTGTTTGTGTCCGGCTCGTTTACGCTGGCCGCGTGGGTGCGTCGTACGGAAGACGATGCAGATGGATACAGAGGGATTTTGACGCATAATGGATTTAATTTGTTCCTGACGAACGATCATACCATCGTTTCTGACGTTGGCGCGACAAATTACCATAATGCTGATTTTGGCGGGGTGCCTATGTCTCGGTTGGATTGGCACTTAGTGCGATGCTGGTATGACGCCAGCGCTGGCACATGGAACAATCAACTTGACCTAGGCGCTAAGGGAACGTGGATTATAGACCCTCCCGCCGCTGGCGCTGATTGGGTGATAGGTGAACGCGCACCTGCTAAATATTGGGGTGGGAATATTGGGCCTGTCATGTGGTGGTCGAGGGTGCTAGACGACGCCGAATGGTCGGAACTTTACAACCGAGGCTACGGGGTGAAGTATAGCGGTCACGGCTTGCTCAGCCGTAGCACAGGCGGCGCGGTTGACTGGTACTCGGTAGCAGGCAAGAACTGTGTCGGAGCGTATCAGGCGAAAGGCGCGGCGAGTTATGCGGCGAGCTTGGTAAACCTAGCCGATCCTGGCACGAACGATCTGGTGGAAATTGCCGCGCCAACGTGGTCAGCAGGAACAGGCTGGACTGGCAACGGTTCTAGCATGGCGCTGGACACGGGACTGTACCCTGTATCAAATTTGTGGACGTTGATTGTTCGCGTTTCTGGTGGCACCAACGCAGCCGAAATGACTGCCTTTGGTGCGAGTGGCTACGATGGCGGCTATGGTGCGTTTTATAGCCGCTTGCAGCCTCGGTCAGCGTCTAATGCGGCATCGTACTGGAACGGCTCAGCCGTCGGAGAGCGAGTGGACGGGAGCTTGGTAGAAAGCGGCGTGATGGCTGTTGCTGGCAATGTCGCGTATCTCGACGGTGCATCTATTGGCAGTTGGACGCTGGGAGTTGAGCGAACGGCATCGTATGGCTCAACTCTCAAGATTTTGGCCGAAGGCGAGTTTAGCAACGCAACGGGTAAATTCTTTGCAGGATCGGTACAGGCCGCTGTTGCTTACGACAGCATATTGACAGCCGGCGAGGTTGCCACGGTTTGTGCTGCGATGGCTGCGCTATGACGCTACTACTACTCTTCAACGCTCCGGCTTCGTCGGGCGCAACCGGCACGGCGTTTCAGTCCTTCGTGGAGGCTGGCATGTTCCTTGGCAACTGGGATATTGACGACTACCTGACGTTCACGGCCTGCACGCACGACGACACGGGCGCGGCTGCTGATGCTGATGCTGTGCCGAGCTATGCGATCTATGAGGACGAGACAGCGGCGGCAATTGTGTCCGGCAACATGGCAAAGCTGGGCGCGGTGACGGGCTTCTACACCGAGCGGGTTCAACTTACTGCGGCCAACGGCTTCGAGGTGGGCAAGTGCTATGCGGTGAGGGTCGAGGCGACAGTGGGCGGCGTAACGTCGGCGATGGCGCATGCGTTTGTTGTCAAGGCGACTAAACAGGACGTAGCCGACGCCCTTAAGCTCGCACCATCGGCCGGCGTGGCTGCTGCTGGCAGCGCGATGGCGCTGTTGTCAGGCATCGACAGCAGCGTGGACCTGCTACTGGCAGTCGATACCAGCACCACGGACGCAACGACAGCGGGAGCGATCTCACGCAGGCGCGGCAACTCGTGGGCCATCTCGCTGACGATTGGCGCTATCACTGGCTACACGTCCCTGTGGTTTACGATCAAGGCCAGCC
>CAZRFC010000506.1:0-2834 GCA_964598975.1 uncultured Mycobacterium sp.
CGAACGTGACCACGCGCAAAAAAATGCAGTTCGCCGAAAAGCTGGAAAAGATCGTGCGCCGGTACACCGGTTGCGGATTCAACCCGGTGGGCGGCCTGAATATCTACGACCGGTACGTAGAGGTCGATAAGATGAAAATCAATATCGAACTCTGCATGGATGAGTTCCTCGATACGGTCATCGAAGAACTGCTCAACACCGGGACGCGCCTGCCGGACATCACCGGGACGCAGATCGAAAGCATCCTAATTCAGCGCGTGCGCCAGGGCCTGCGCCTGGACATCGAACGTATTTTCCACTTCGGCGATCGCAGCAGCACCGATCCGAACTACGACCAGATGGACGGCGTTTGGACGGTTCACTATCCCGCCCTGGTAGCCGCCAACCTGTGCCCCCGGTACAACACGCAATCGGGAAGCGCGCTTTCGGCCGGCGACGGGATAGACATCCTGCGCACAGTGCATGACAACGCGCCGAACGAACTCAAGGCGCTGCCGAACAACCAAAAGGTGTTCAACGTCACCGGTTCGATCTGGCTGCAACTGATGGAGGACTACGAGAACGCCGGCGGCGCGGACGGTGGCTTCATGCTGCTGCGCGAAGGTCAGCCGACGATGAATTTCCGGGGCATCGCTATTCGCCCGATGTGGCGCTGGGACGACATCCTGAACGAACTCGGCACGCCCAACGCCCACTACATCGAATACACCACACCACAGAATAAGGTGCTGGCTACCGATGTGGGCGGCGTCAACCCCGGCGCGGACCTGACCATGTGGTACGACCAGAAAGAGGAAAAGGTGTACGTTAAAAGCCTCTGGAAGATGGGCAGCAACTACGTTCACCCTTCCCTGATCTCGGTCGGCTACTGATCCCTTAACGCGAAAAATCTAGTGTTATGAGTAGCTTATCCAGCGGGAGGACCACGGCGTGTACCGCATCCCTGTGCAGCGGCGGGGCCTCCACCATATACCTGGCGAACGCGAACGAGGTATCAAGCGTGACCACGAACGCCAGCGGCGCGGCGACGGCAATCACGATGACCTCATCGGCCGCCAACTTCTACGAGTTCCAGTTTCGGGACTTCTCCGGGCAGTTCACGGAAACGGTGACGGTGGACCCGGACACCAAGAACGTGAGCGTGGAGCAGAACTTCGAAATGGTCTGGAACTGCCGGAACATGACCGACCGCAATTCGATTATGGACATGGCCCAGAACGGATGCGGCATGGTCGCCGTCCACGTCGAACATACGGGCGTGTACTGGATTTGGGGGCACGTCGAAGTCGGAACCAAGAAGCTGCCCGTCTACCTCGGCACGAACGAGGGGCAAAGCGGCGCGGCGATCACCGATTCCAACCAGGAAACGATCACGCTCACCTGCCGGACGACCGAGAAAGCAGTGCAGTTGGCCGATGGCGCGACGGTAATGGCAGCACTCGTCTAATGAACGCCTATCGAATCAAACAGGGATATGAGGCGCACCTGTATGCGGGTGCCGACCCTTCCGGGCCTGGCGTGGTGCGCCTCCCCCTGTCTGACCTGACGCAGGAACAACTCGCCGACTGGCTGCGCCTTGACCCGGCCACGGCCCGCCGCTATGTCCTGGGGCCTGACCCGGACGCGCTGCCGCCGCCGAAGCGGGACAATAAACCGGACGAACCGCCGCCGGTAGCACCGAAGACGAAAGCGAAAAAGAAAAAGGAATGACGACGAAAGCGAAAAACGGAAACGCACCGACGAGGCGAGGACGAGGACGGGAAAAACAGCCGGGCGTCCTCGCCTCTGCTGTTATTACGCAGAACGACACGAACATCATCGCCGAAGACCTGTACAACGAGCCGAGCCGGAAACGGCTGGACGCCGGGCAGGTATGGGTGCGCATGTTCGACCGGGATTCGTCATTCCTGCTTAACCTGATGGCGATCAGCAATTACTCGCCCACCCTGCGGCGCATCCTGTCTGATAAGGCGGATATGGTCGTCGGGGATGGATTTATTCCGCACCGGGGCCGAGCGAACATCCTGCTTACCGCGATGCAAAAGACGCGGGAAATGCTGACGGCAGACGACCCAGAACTGGAAGACCTGGAACCCTTCCTGCATAACATCAACCTGCACCAGGAAAGCCTGGCTGATGTGCTGCACCGGATCGCCTATGAATACGACGCTTTCGGTAACGCCGTCGTGGAGATCGTCCGGGGCCGCACCGGATCGGAGCCGTTCTGTTACTTGTATCATGTGCCCCTGTACATGGTCGGGGTACGCACAGCCGGCCCGGATCAGTTGGTGGAATCTATCGGCATATACGACCAGTGGGATCAGATGGACCTCAACACCCCGACCGATGCCGCCCCGGCCGGATTCCGGGAAGTGCCCCTATACCCGGTATGGAGCGAGGCCGGCGAAGACGGCACACAGCGCACGGCCATCCACCTAAAGCAGTACGCCGCCGGGTTCTTCTATTGGGGCCTGCCGGAATGGATCAGCGCCCAGTTTTGGGCAGAGATTGAATACCGGATACCTCGCTTCAACATTACCAAGTTTCAAAACGGGTTCACGCCTTCGGCCATCGTCCAGTTCTACGGCAGTATGTCGCCGGACGAGGCAAAGGAGATGATTAACAAGTTCACGGAGAAGTTTACCGACACGGGCAATAATCATAAGATTTTTGCCCAGGTGCTGCGGGATGAAAAACTAAAGGCGAACGTCGAGACGCTTTCCGAACGGCACGATGGCGAGTTCCTGGAATTGCAGCAGATGGCCACACAGGCGATCGTAACGGCTAACCGGTGGATGATGTCCCTTTCCGGCCTGGCTACCGCCGGGCAACTT
>CAZRFC010000507.1:0-2822 GCA_964598975.1 uncultured Mycobacterium sp.
CATCGGCGGCCCGTCGATGGTGCGGGCCGCCGCCAAGAACCACGCCAGCGTGGCGGTGGTAGTGGAACCACTCGGTTACGACGGTGTCCTGGCGGCGGCGCGCTCCGGCGGGTTCACGCTGGAGGAGCGAAAGAAGTTGGCGGCGTTGGCGTTCCGGCACACCGCCGAGTACGACATTGCGGTGGCCGGTTGGATGGGTTCGGTCCTGGCGCCCGAGCGGGGGCCCGAAGACGGGGGAGCGCCGGCCAACCTGCCGGCATGGCTGGGCCGCAATTGGCGGCGCACCTCGGTGCTTAGGTACGGCGAGAACCCGCATCAGCAGGCGGCTCTCTACAGCGACGATGTGGGCTGGCCCGGTCTTGCGCAGGCCGAACAGCTGCACGGAAAAGAGATGAGCTACAACAACTTCACCGACGCCGACGCGGCGTGGCGCGCCGCTTTCGACCATCAGCAGATCTGCGTGGCGATCATCAAACACGCCAATCCGTGCGGGATCGCCATCTCCTCGACATCGGCGGCTGATGCCCATCGAAAGGCGCATGCCTGTGATCCGTTGAGCGCCTTCGGTGGGGTGATCGCCGCCAACACCGAAGTGACCCGCGAGATGGCCGAACAGGTCTCGGAGATCTTCACCGAGGTGATCGTGGCCCCCGCATACGAGGAAGGCGCGGTCGAGATCCTGGCCCGCAAGAAGAACATCCGGGTTTTACTGGCCTCCGAACCGGCTATCGGCGGGATGGAGATCCGCCAGATCGCCGGCGGACTGCTGATGCAGGAGCGCGACGAACTGAACGCCCCCGGCGACGACCCAGTGAACTGGACGTTGGCCACCGGCCAGCCTGCCGACGAAGCGACCCTGGCAGATCTCGTCTTCGCATGGCGCACCTGCCGTGCGGTGAAATCCAACGCCATCGTCGTTGCCGCTGACGGCGCTACGATCGGCGTCGGAATGGGCCAGGTGAACCGTGTCGATGCCGCACGACTGGCGGTCGAGCGTGGCGGGGACCGGGTTCGCGGCGCGGTGGCCGCATCGGATGCCTTCTTCCCGTTCCCGGACGGTCTGGAGGTTCTGACCTCCGCCGGGGTCAAGGCCGTCGTGCATCCGGGCGGTTCGGTGCGTGACGACGAGGTGACCGCCGCAGCGACCGCAGCCGGAATCTCGCTGTACCTGACCGGGGCGCGGCACTTCGCGCACTAGCGGCGTGCTAGCTCCGTCGGTCGATGTACTCCTGGTAGCCCCGGCCGGTGATCTTCTCTCCGCGCCAGATGGTTTCGTGCCGGAATCCGGTGACGAACCCACTGCCGAGGCCGAAGGTGAAGGTGGTGTCCATTTCTGCTGTCACGTCGAGCACAACTCCGGTCTCGTCGCGTGCGGTGAATCGGGTGACCGCCGGCAGCCGCATCGGAATCCCGTATGGCGTCTCCTGCAGCTCGGTCCGGGACTGCTCGACACGGAATTCCGGCTGTAGAAGGCTGCTCCCGTATGCGTTTCGGCTTCGGTGATCGGCCGCGGTGATGAGGGGCCGGTCGCCGATGCGGTGGTGGGCCAGCAGCACCTGGTCATCGGGGCCGAGATTGATGATCTGGTAGACGAACAGATCCAGCGGTGCCTTCAGCGCTGACGGCAATGGTGTCGAGCGCAGCTGATAGGGGCTCGGGCAGGCACCGTATTCGAACGTGCACAGTCCCTCAACCTCGTTGCTGCCCGACGCCGTCGAGAATTGTCCCCGGTACTCGGTGAGCAGGCTGAGGTGCTTGTACACCGGGTTGCGCACGAACCAGGTGACCTTGTCGGTGTTGGTCAGGTGCAGATCGGCTTCCACGCCGCCGAATCGTCCGCTCAGGTGGTACTCGGGATAACTGCCGGAGATCGTCAGGTCGTTCCCGAACTTCACCAGCGACCCGTCCGGCGTCGCGACGAAGTCCCGCGCGGTCGAGTAGTTTCCGAAATGATCCGGATACGACGCCGCCGTGCCCACCACGACTGAGGCGTTGCGGCGGGGCCGGTCGACAAGGGCCCAGTCATTGTCGAAGGCCAGCGACCCGGTTGCTCCGATCAGCGACATGACCGAGAAGAACCGGTGCGGTTCTGGCAGATCCGGGATCATCACGCCGTAGTGAGTCCAGCCGAACCGTTTCGACTCGACATTGGGCACCATGATGCCGGGCTCGTCGAAGGGCCGACCGGATGCTGATTCGGCGTCGTCGAGAACAGACATCAGCGCAGTGAGAGTCCGACGAATTCCCGATGCTGCTGCCGCATGCATGACGAGATCCTGTCAGAACTGTCCGGAAGGGGACAGCCGCTCGACAGCAGTCGTAGCGTGGAGGGCGTGATTGCAGCGCAGAATGACGATTCCGCCGTCCACCGGCACGCCGACCTGCCCGCCACGCTCGGGGATCTGCGCGCTTCCGGGCATCGGGAGCGCAGCGTCAAGCAGGAGATCCGGGAGAACCTGCTGACCGCCCTGGCCGATGGCGAGGACGTGTGGCCCGGGATCTTCGGTTTCGAGGACAGCGTGCTGCCGCAGTTGGAGCGGGCGCTGATCGCCGGCCACGATTTCGTTCTGCTCGGCGAACGCGGTCAGGGCAAGACCCGGCTGCTGCGTTCTCTGGCGAACCTGCTCGATGAGTGGACCCCGGTGATCGAGGACTCAGAGCTCGGCGAGCATCCCTATTCGCCGATCACCCCGCAGTCCATCCGCCGAGCCGCCGAACTCGGCGACGGACTGCCGGTGGCGTGGCGGCACCGCAGCGAGCGCTACACCGAGAAGCTGGCCACCCCGGATACCAGCGTGGCCGACCTGGTCGGCGACATCGAC
>CAZRFC010000508.1:0-2807 GCA_964598975.1 uncultured Mycobacterium sp.
GCTTCCCGGACGACCGGGTACTGCCCAAGTCCGCATCAGCCCATCAGGTCGGCGATCTGCTGCGGTCCGACTTCGCGGTCGACTCCGACTCGGAGGTGCCAATCATCATCACCGACTCGGTCGGTCTGGACCCTGCCGAAGTGGGGCGCTATGCCGCGGAACTGTCCCGGGTCGCCGACGTCAATTCGGTGTCGGCACCGGGTGGGACCTACGTAGACGGCCGGGTGGTCGGACCGCCGGTGGCCGCCACCGGCCAGGCCTCCGGCAGCACCCTGCTGACCGTCGGCAGTTCGGTGCCGCTGTTCTCCCGAGAGTCCGAGGCTCAACTCAGCCGACTGCACGAGGTGGCCACACCGGGCGCCCGGACCGCCGAGTTCGGCGGCCTGGCACAGACCAACCGCGACAGCGTCCACGCCATCACCTCGCGGCTGCCCCTGGTGCTGGGACTCATCGCGGTCATCATGCTGGTGCTGCTGTTCCTGCTGACCGGCAGCGTCGTGCTTCCGGTAAAGGCGCTGATCCTCAACATGCTGTCGCTGTCAGCGGCATTCGGGGCCACGGTGTGGATTTTCCAGGAAGGGCATCTGGGCGGGCTGGGCACCACCGTGACCGGCACGCTGGTGGCCAACATGCCGGTGCTGCTGTTCTGCGTCGCATTCGGGTTGTCCATGGACTACGAGGTGTTCCTGGTCTCCCGGATCCGGGAGTTCTGGCTCAAGACCGGTGACAACGACGAGAGCGTGGCTTTGGGGTTGGCGCACACCGGCCGGGTGATTACCGCCGCAGCGCTCATCATGGCGATTTCGTTCGCCGCCTTGGTCGCCGCCAAGGTTGCCGTCATGCGGCTGTTCGGGGTCGGTCTGACGCTGGCGGTACTGATGGACGCCACCCTGGTGCGGATGGTGCTGGTTCCGGCCTTCATGCGGGTGATGGGCGACCGCAACTGGTGGGCGCCTGCGCCGCTGGTAAGACTGCACAATCGGTTCGGCATCAGCGAAGCGGGTAAGGCCGGCTGATCACCCGGAGGTCAACCCCAGATAAACCGACTCGAGCACCAGATCCGGAATCAGCGTCTGGTACTCGACGTGCGTGCGGTGTTCCACGGTCTGCCAGCGCTTGCCCTGCTGGTCGCGCATATAGGCCCGGTACTTGGGCGAACCGGGGAAGCCGACGTTGTCCGCCAGCACGATCGAACCGGGGTGCAGCCAGATGCGCTCGGCGATCGCGGTCAGGTCGGTCAGGTAGGCGTTCTTGTCGTGATCGATGAAGAGGAAGTCCAAGGCGCCAGGCTGTAGGCCATGATCGGCCTCCAGAACCGCGAAGGTGCGTCCGCCGTCCCCGATCGTTCCCACGACGCAGGTGACGCGGTCGGCAACTCCGGCGTGCGCCCAAATCCGCCGTGCCACCGCGGCATTGGCAGCCGCCAACTCCACAGAGATCACTCGGGACAGCGGCGCGGCCCGGGCGATCCGAAGTGCACCGTAACCGCAGTAGGTACCCAATTCCAACGCCAACCGCGGGCCGGCCCGGCGAACCGCCGCATCCAGTAGCGCCCCTTTCTCGTCGCCGACGTTGACGAGGAAGGACTTGTCGTAGGCGTAGCGGTCCATCGTCGCCAGCACGTCGTCGATGTCACCGGGGCGCGCGTGCGCCACTACGAATTCGGCCGCTGCGGCTTCCCGCCCGTCACCTGTTTGACCCGTCGTGTTGAACCTGCGGATGGCCAGGCCGGTTCGTAGCACCGACCAGCGCAGCAGCGGAAAACGCTTGCCAAGGCCCACCGGAGTTAGGCTACGCGCAGGACAGGCGGAGGGCCCGAGAGGACGGGAGGGCCGGTGCGAATGTCGCCCAATGGACAACCGGGTTCAGGGGCGCGCAGGTCCGTCGCGCTGATGTACGGAGTCGCCTGCCATCTGTCATTCGCGGTCGGCGTGGCTACCATGATGGTTGCGATGTACTTCGGCATGAGCAGGTCGTTGGGAACCGTTGGCCCGCAATGGAATTGGCTCGCAAACGGTGCGCTACTGGCGCAGTTCCCGATCGGCCACTCCCTACTGCTCACCGAGCGTGGCAGAAGGCTGTTGGGTCGACTGGCACCGCTGGGCGCAGGCGGCGTGCTGTCTAGCACCACCTACGTCACCATCGCCGCGGTGCAGGTTTTCGCGCTCTTCGCCTTCTGGTCGCCGACCGGCATCATTTGGTGGCGGGCCGACGGAGTGGCACTTTGGGCTCTGACTCTGCTGTACCTCCTGTCCTGGCTGCTGCTCGGTAAGTCGATGCGTGACGCCGGGCTGGGGTTGCAGACCGGAACCCTCGGCTGGGTGGCTCTGTTTCGCGGCCGCAAGCCGGTGTATCCGCCGATGCCGGTTATCGGGTTGTTCCGGTTCACCAGACAGCCCATCTACGTTTCGTTCACTCTGACTCTGTGGACCGTCCCGACCTGGACGCCCGACCAACTAGTGCTCGCAGGCACGCTCACCGTTTACTGCCTGGCCGCGCCGGTGCTGAAGGAGGCGCGCTTCCGGCGAATCTACGGCTCGGCCTTCGACGATTACGCCCGCAAGGTCCCGTATTGGTTTCCGCTGCGCCGGGATAGACGCTGATTCCGCCCTGCCGAACGGCGATGACGGATCGGTGACGACCCTGTTGACCGCCTGCCGTTTCGGGCATCTTTGGGCTCGTGCCGGGCGTGATCCCGGCATACTGGGGCTATGTCGAGCAAATCCCGGCTGGTATCGGCCGGAACTGCGAGCGTGATCGCCGGGGTACAGGGTGCCCTGCCTCGGCACCGTTTCAGCCAGGACGAG
>CAZRFC010000509.1:0-2805 GCA_964598975.1 uncultured Mycobacterium sp.
CGCGCACGGACGAAACTCCAACATGTAGTTAGCCAAAAATGAGACGGACCACTAGTGCCCGCCTAGATTCGCAGGCGATGAACGACGGTCCCGCGATCGACAGTGACGACTACGGCCTGGGCCGCACCGTTGTCGCGGTACGCACGGCAGTGGTGCTCTCGGTCGGCCTGCTGCTGATCGTCGGACCCCCGTGGGTCCGCCTGCACATCACCGCGACTCTCGTAGTGCTGTCCGCAGCGCTGCTGTATTCCGTTGTGCTGCTTGTGAATCCCGGACCCGAAGTCCGGCGCACCCGCTACGCCTGGGGTGTCAGTCTCATCGACGGCGGATTCACCCTCGCCCTCATTGCGCTCACCGGTGGGGTGAACAGTCCGGTGACGACAGTGCTCGCGCTCGCGGTGATCGCATCCGCGGCCCGGATGTCGTTCCGGGAGACACTCGGATTCGCCGCGCTCCTGGGGGCCGGATATGCGGCGGTGGCACTGCACTCCCCCACGCCGGCGGTCATCACCCCGGATCCGTGGCGGCAGGCCGGGTGGACCGCGCTGTACCTGATCTTCGTGGCCATCTTGACCGCCGGCCTGTCCGCACTGGCCGAACGCGAACAACAGTCCAGGCTGCACGCACTGGTGGAAGCCGAAGCCGAACACGCCGCCGCGGAAGAGGAACGCGATCTGCGCGCCAGGCTCCTGCAGTCCTATCAGTCCCAACAAGACGGCCTGCAGGTCCTCGTCCACGAATTCCGCACGCCCATCGCCTCTTTGGAGGCGCTGATGGACGCTGTCAACGCGGGGGACCTTGCAGCCGACGACAGGGAGATGAGCCTGCGGTTGGCGGGACGACACGTGGACCACCTCGCCGACATGATCGGCGCACTCTCCGATGTGGCGTTGAGTCGCCGCCCCACCTTCTCGGCCGGTCGGGTGCAACGCGTCGCCGTCACCGATGTCGTCGTCGCAGCGGCCGACGCAGTGGGCCTGACGCCGCCCCGGTTACGGGTGACCGCCGACGAACGCGTCGGGGATGTCGCCGTCAACGCGCAGGGTCTGCGCCGGGTTCTGACCAATCTGCTGGAGAACGCCGTCCGGCACAGCGCCGACGCCCCCATCGACGTCACCTGCTCCAGGGACGGCGGCGATCTGATCGTCGCAGTGTCCGACCGCGGACCGGGTATCCCCGACGAGAACCTCGGCGAGGTGACCGCGAAGTACGTCAGCGCGGGCGGTCAGCGCGGCACCGCCGGCCTGGGCCTGTGGATCGTCCAGCAGATCTCCGAGGCCATGGGCGGCCGGGTGGAGTTCGCCGCGCGCGACGGAGGCGGGTTGGTCGCGACGTTCCGCACGCCGGTGGGCTGATCTGGCCCGCGCGGGCCAATTCTGGCACCGCTGGGGCTGACCTCCGGACTTCCACCACGGCAACATCGCCTCAATGCGATTGATTGACTCGGCCTGGACAAATTCACCTTTGCAGCGTGTGCCAGAAAACTATTTCCGCGAAGGCTCACAGCACTGGTTCACGATCCCCGAGGGCCCCGACAGCGGGAAGCGGTTGTTCTACGTCGATGAGCGCTACGACGGCCGCTCCGCAGGAAAGACGGTGCTGCTCGTTCATGGCAACCCCGAATGTTCCTACACCTGGCGTGACGTCATCGCGAATCTGCGCGACTGCGAGTCGGTTTCCCGGATCGTGGCGATGGATCACATCGGCTTCGGCCTGTCCGATCGCGCCGACTTCGAGATGGTCGACATGCACCACGCCCACAACCTGCGTCAACTCGTGGGCTACCTCGACCTGAAGTCCGTTGTACTGGTGGTCCACGACTGGGGTGGTCCGATCGGTGTTGGCGCACTGATCGACGAACCGGGCCGCGTGGCGGGCCTCGTCGTCGTCAACACCACGGTTTTTCCGATGCCGTCGCAGGGGCTGACTTACACCAACTTCCCGTTCTCCTGGTTCCCGTGGTCAAGCACCCCTAGGCGTATCCCCGATTGGAGTTGGCCCGCCTTCGCCGCCTACGTGGTGACCTGCGGCGAGCCCCAGGGAGCGCCCCGTTTCTTCGGTGCGGCGATGCAGTTCATCGCCGACGACAGGCTGGGGCGGCTGAAACCCGGGCGAGACAAGGCAGCCTACGTTTTCGCTGAGATGCTGCGCTGCCGCGCCAACGTTCTAAGCTCCAAACGCAACGTCCGGCAGACGCCGAGATGGGGTCACGGCTATCGCTACACCGATGCCCGCCATGGCGTGCAGGACAATCACGCGTTTTATGCGGCGATCCAGTCCAAAATCGGCGCGGTCTGGAGCCACCTACCGGTCGCCGGCCTGTTCGGCGGCTGGGATCCGTGTGGAAAGCCCGAAGTGGTACGGCAATGGTGCGATGCGCTCCCGCAAATGGCGGACAGCCTCCACTTGTTTCCCCATCGGGGGCACTTCCTTGAGGAACACGAACCGGAGGCGATCGCCGATGCGATCGCCGGGGTGGCGGCAGAGGCTGGCCCCCATAGGCCATGAATGGCACGCGCGGCGGCCCCATGCCGATCCGGCAGCGGGAAGTCTTGTGACTATGACCACAGCAATGCCTGAGACCACCCACGGTGACATCGACCTGAGTGCCCGCTCGTTCTGGGCCACGTCGCCGGAGGAACGCGATGCCGCCTTCGCCGTGCTGCGCAGGGAGAACCCGGTTCCGTGGAGCCGGCCCGCCGAGTCCGACCTGCTGCCACCCGAACTGAACATCCGGGGCTTCTGGTCGCTGACCACCCAGGAGGACATCCGGTATGCCAGCCGGCATCCGGAGATCTTCTCCTC
>CAZRFC010000510.1:0-2805 GCA_964598975.1 uncultured Mycobacterium sp.
GTAGATCACCGCGAGACTGAGGTCCGACAGCACCTCGGCGATGGACCGATGGTCCAGCCGGGCCAGGGCGACGGCCAGAACCTGCCCGGCCAGCGCACCGATCTGCCAGAACAGGAGCGACGTGACCCGCCCCCGATCGGGAGTGGGCAGATGCGGCCGGTGCCATAGCGCCTTGCGCGCCAGGTGCGGAGCCAGGCCGGTCGACGCACTGTCGGGATGCGACGTGGTCACCGGTTCTCGACTCCTTGCTGGCTGGTGTCATGAGACGCCCGCTCCGGACCGTAAGTCTAAACCTGCGGCAGCGGTTGACACCGGACACCGGTTGGCGGCGTTGGCTACACTCCGCCCACCATGCTTCGCGCCGCCATGTACCTCCTCGCCTGGTTCGCCTTCCTGATCGGCCTGGTGGCGATGACCGCCAGATTCGTGCCGGTCATCAACCACGCTGTGCTGGCCGTCTCGGCATTCGCGCCGTATCTGGCGATCGGCGGTGCGGCGGTGTCCGCGGTCGTGCTGCTCATCCTGAAGAGCACCGGCTGGGCCGCAATTCCGATCGCCCTCGCCGTGGTGGCCGCGGCCGTACAGCTACCGCTGTTCATAGCATCGAAGCCCGGGAACGGACCGACCGTCCGGGTGCTGACGATCAATGCGAAGGAAGGGGCCGCGGACCCCGAGGCGCTGGCCGCCGAGGCCCGCGAGCGGGCCGACCTGCTGGCCGTTCAGGAACTCACCACGGAATTGGCCGACAGGCTCAATGACCGCCTGGCCGCCGACTTCCCGTTCCGGGCGGTGAACCCGGGCACGAGCGCAGAGGGCACCGGCATCTGGAGCCGCTACCCGATCGCCGGTTCGCGTCGGATTCCCGGCTATCGGCTCGGCACGACCAGCGCAACCGTCCGGGTGCCGGGGGCGGCGTCCGACACCGTCGTTGTGAGTGCGCACCTGGTGGGCCCGTGGCCGTATCCGATCGCGGGATGGCGCCAGGAACTCGCGCGGCTGCCGCAGACCCTGGCCGAGGCGGCCCGCGTGGCCGGTTCGGGTGCGGTCATCGTCGCCGGCGACTTCAACGCCACCAGGGACATGGCGCCCTACCGCGGGTTGCTCCGCGACGGCTATCGGGATGCCGTCGACCTCGCCGGGTCCGGGCTAACCCCGACCTTTCCCGGCGACGGTTCGATGCCGGCCATGCTCGGCATCGACCACATCCTGACGAAGAACGCGTCGGCCTCGGAAGTGCGGACGGTCAAGATTCCGGGCAGCGACCATCTGGGGCTTACCGCAACAGTCCATCTGGGTTGACCGTTCGGGGTGAATACCGGCGGCGGCGGAATCGTGCCAGCCTGACGGGCATGTCCGCCAACGTCTTCCGCCCGGTGGTCCCGATCGTCGACTATGACCCGCCGCCGTTCGGCGGTCCGCCCACGCTGCCGCCGGTCACGCGCCAATGCCAGCCTGCGGCGGTGCGGCCGGCCGCCGGACCGAGCGGCCGCGCCCCCGACGCGGCGGGCACGGTGCAGGCCGCCGCCAGGTTCGCCGACGCCGCGCTGCGCCGGATCCTGGAGGTCATCGACCGGCGCCGGCCGCTGTCACAGCTGCGGCCGCTGCTGGCGATGGGTCTGGCCGATTCGCTGTTGGCCGGGCGCACCACCGGCGAACCGGCCCGACTGCGACGGGTGTGGGCGCAGCCGATCGGAGCGGACGGTCGGGCCGCCGAGGTGGCGGCGCACTACACCCGGGGCGGGCGGGTACACGCCATCGCCTGCCGGGTGGAGCAGGTCGGCACTCCGACCGGCCCGCGCTGGCAGGTGGTCGCCCTGCACCTGGGTTGAGGCCCCCGGGTTCAGCGGCGGCTCAGCGGCGGCGCAGCAGCTTCTTTTCCCTGGTCTGCTGCCGGGCGACCTGACGCCGTTCGCGGCGGCTGACCTTGCCGGGCGCGTCCTGGCGCTGCACCTCGGCGTCGCCGTCCTCGGACGGACCGACGTAGGTCAGCGGCCGGGAGTCGTTCCCGTCGAGGCCCCGGGCCCGCAGACCCTCGGGCATCGCCTGGGCAGCGACCGCCGGCGTCTGCGGGGCACCCTCGACCTGGACGTTGAACAGGAAGCCGACCGACTCCTCCTTGAGCGCCTCGAGCATGCCCTGGAACATGTCGTAACCCTCACGCTGGTACTCCACCAGTGGGTCGCGCTGCGCCATGGCGCGCAGGCCGATGCCCTCTTTGAGGTAGTCCATCTCGTAGAGATGCTCACGCCACTTGCGGTCGAGCACGTTGAGCAGCACGTTGCGTTCCAGCTGCCGCATGGCACCGTCCCCGGCGATTGCGTCGATATCGGCTTCCCGCCTGGCATAAGCCTTTTCGGCGTCGGCGATCAGGATGTCGAGCAGCTCTTCGCGGGTCAGCTCACCGGCCTCGCCGACGGCGTCCGAGTCGATCAGGTCGTGGTGGTCCACTCCGACCGGGTACAGCGTGCGCAGCGCACCCCACAGCTGCTCGAGGTCCCAGTCCTCGGCGTAGCCCTCGGCGGTGGCGCCGTCGACGTAGGCGGTGATGACGTCGACCAGCATCTGGTGGGCCTGGCCCTCCATGTCCTCCCCGTCGAGGATGCGACGGCGCTCCTCGTAGATGACCTTGCGCTGCTGGTTCATCACCTCGTCGTACTTGAGAACATTCTTGCGGATCTCGAAGTTCTGCTGTTCGACCTGCGTCTGCGCGCTCTAGATGGCGCGGGAGACCAACTAGGACTCGATCGGCACATCGTCGGGCAGATTGAGACGCGTCAGCAGCTCCTCCAGGCTGCCACCCTAGAA
>CAZRFC010000511.1:0-2782 GCA_964598975.1 uncultured Mycobacterium sp.
GTTCGACCGGGGTGTTGTCCTCGATCGGTCATGGCGGGCAGGGCGGCGATGGTGGTGGGGGCGGCACGGTAGGTGGTCAGGGTGGTCAGGGTGGTCATGGCGGGATCGTGATCGGTGATGGCGGGGCTGGTGGTGCGGGTGGGTTGAGCGCTGATGGGGTGGGTGGTAACGGCGGCGATGGTGGTGGGGCGGGCTGGTACGGCTCGGGTGGTGATGGTGGTGCTGGTGTTGCTGGTGTGGTGGGCGGTTCGGGTGGTGCTGGTGGTGTGGGTGGGTTGTTCGTCGGTAATGGTGGTGACGGCGGCGCGGGCGGTAACGCGAGTTCTGATGGTGGTGATGGTGGTGATGGCGGTGCCGGGGGTGATACCGGTCTGATTTCGTGGGGTCAGGGCGGTAATGGTGGCGCCGGCGGTATTGGTGGGGATGAGGGCACCGGCGGGGCTGGTGGTGATGGCGGCAGCGCGGGGTTGATCTCGACCCTGGCGATCGGCGGCGCCGGTGGCGCCGGTGGTGCTGGTGGCGGTCAGGGTGGTCGCGGCGGTAACGGTGGTGATTCCGGTCTGGTGGCCGGTGATGGTGGTGCCGGTGGTGCCGGTGGAGACGGCATCGGATCGGGCACCGATGGCGGTGATGGCGGTGATGGCGGCTCGACCGGGGTGTTGTCGGTGTGGGGTGACGGCGGCGCTGGTGGTGCCGGTGGTGATGGTGCTGACGGGGATCAGGGCGCCGATGGGGACGGTTCGGGTGTCTCCGGTGGTGATGGTGTCGGTGGTGGTGATGGCGGTAAAGGCGGCAATGGTGGTGCCGGCAGTTTCGTGATCGGTGGCGGTGGCGCCGGGGGTGCCGGGGGTAACGGCGGTTCCGGTGGCGGTGGCGGTGACGGCGCCAACGGTGATGACGGCGCCAACCCCGGTGATGACGGCACGACCGGCGGCTCCGGTGGTGACGGCGGTGACGCCGGTAATGGCGGTGATGGCGGTAACGCCGGCGAGGGCCGCTTGTTGTTCGTGATCACCAGCAACGGGGCCAACGGTTCCGGCGGCGCGGGCGGTCAGGGCGGTAACGCGGGGCGTCCCGGTGATGGCGGGTCGGGCCGTGACGGAGACGCCACGACCCCGGCCGGCGGTCGGGGCGGTAACGGCGGCGATCCGGGTGCCGCCGGTGACGGTGGTGTCGGTGGTATCGCGGGTACCGGTGGTGTCGGCGGGCATGACGGGGTCTCTGGTGATGGCGGGGTGTCGATCATCGGCCCGGCCGGTAACGGCGGTAACGGCGGCGCCGGGTGGGGGTCCACGGCTGCGGGCGGGACCGGCGGTGCCGGTGGTGCTGGTGGTGATGGCGGCGCGGTCGGTAACGGCGGTAACGGTGGCGCCGGCGGGGTCGGCGGCCCCTCGGGCGGTGACGGTGGTGTCGGTGGTTCCGGTGGTGCCGGGGGCACCGCCTCGGGTAACGGCGGCAACGGCGGCGCGGGTGGGGCGGGTTCGGCAGCCACCACCCTGACCCCCGGTGGTGCCGGTGGTGACGGCGGTGCCGGCGGATCAGCGGGTCTGGCGGGTAACGGCGGTAACGGTGGCGCCGGCGGGGTGGGTGGACTGGGTGCTGATGGGGTCAATCCCACCCCGTCCGGGCAGGGCGCCACGGGCGCCCCGTCCTACACCGGGGCGACCCCCGGCGATGCCGGGGACTCGGCGACCGATCCGGCGTTCGCCGATGGCGGTGACGGTGGTGACGGCGCGACCGGTGGGGCCAACCAGTCCGGCGGTGACGGCGGTGACGGCCAATGGGCGCTCTCGGGTGAGTTGGCCGCCGGTGGTGACGGTGGTGACGGTGCTGATGGTGGTGCCGGTGGGGCTGGTGGTGACGGTGGTGCCGGCGGGGTCGGGGCGTCGTGGACCGGGCAGGCCTACGGCGGGACCGGTGGTGACGGCGGCAAGGGCGGTACCGGCGGGGCCGGTGGTGACGGCGGCGCCGGTGGCCTGGCGGCCGGCCCCGAAGGACAAGCCGGTGACGGCGGCGATGGCGGTGACGGCGGCGCCGGAGTGTCGGGTAAGGCCGGCGGGGCCGGCGGTAACGGCGGCGCCGGCGGTAACGGCGGTTCTCAATCCGGTAACGGCGGTAACGGCGGCGCGGGCGGCGCCGGCGGCCAGGGCGGTAAAGGCTCCAGCGGTGGTGCCGGTGGTGACGGCGGCGCCGGCGGTACCGGCTACGACGGCGCCGTCGGCGGCAGTGGCGGCAAAGCGGGTAAGGGCGGTACCGGTGGAGTCGGCGGAGCCGGCGGGGTCGCCGGCTCCGGCGGCACCGCGGGAACCGCGGCCAACGGTAAAGCCGGATTCACCGGTGCCGGCGCCTCCAACGGGGTGACCGGAACCTCCGGCGCCACCGGCGCGAACGGCACGACCGGCGCCAACGGCGGCTCCAACCAGTCAACCCTCTACGACGGCGATGTCCTGGTCATCGGTAACGGCTCCACCGGAACCACCGGTGGAGCCGGTGGTGACGGCGGCTGGCTCTACGGCGACGGCGGTAACGGCGGCACCGGCGCCCCCGGATCCACCGGCGGGACCGGCGGGAACGCCGGCCTGATCGGGGACGCCGGTAACGGCGGTAACGGCGGTGTCGGCACCACCGGATCCACCGGCGGCAAGGGCGGCGCCGGCGGGAACGCCGGACTCTACGGCGACGGCGGCCAGGGCGGTAACGGCGGCACCGGCGGTGTCGGGGCCCGCGGTTCCGCCGCCGACACCGGAGACGCCGGCCTGACCGCTGATGCCGGCGGCCAAGG
>CAZRFC010000512.1:0-2780 GCA_964598975.1 uncultured Mycobacterium sp.
GATGAACAGCACCGTCTGATTTCCGTAGGCGGCGGCGCGGCGGGCCTCGTCGATGACCGCCCGGACTTCCTTCACTCCCGCTGTGAGCGCGGAGAGCGCCTCGAACCGACGGCCGGTGGCATGCGAAATCAGGGACGCCAGTGTGGTCTTCCCGGTGCCCGGCGGTCCGTAGAGGATCACCGACGCCGCGCCGGATCCTTCCACGAGGCGGCGTAACGGCGACGCCGGACCGAGAAGGTGACGCTGCCCGACCACCTCGTCCAGGGCGGCCGGGCGCATCCGCACGGCCAGCGGCGCCGAACCCGGCGCCGCGGCGGGCTGGTCGTCGCCCGGCACCTCGAAGAGGCTGTCCGACATGCCTCAAGGCTTACCACGGGCGGCCCAGGCTGCACCGGACCGGCACCGGCCCCCTTCCGCGCGGGAGGGGCGCGCTGGAAGGGGGCCGATGAATCAGGGACCGCTATTTCTTACCTCTTGTTGGATTTCCCCTGCTTGGTGTCGGATCCGCCACGCTTCTCCGGCGCCTTCTTCGCAGTGGCACCTTCACCGGCGGTCGCCGATCCCTTGACGTCAGCCTTCGTGTCAGCCTTCGTGTCAGGCTTCACGTCGGCGTCCACCGAGCCGACGGTCCCGTTCGTTGCCGGGCTCTCGACCTCCACACCGCCGCCCGCCTTTCCGCCGGAGGCAGTCTCGGAGACGGCCTCGCCACGGGCCTTCCCCGGATCCGTGGCCTCGACGGTCGCGTTGACCGCAGGAGCCTTGGCCTGCGTCGGCATGGTCTCCGGCAGTACCGCGGCTGCGGCGGCCGCCGCCGCGTCGGCGTTCGGCGCCAGCGTGATCGACCTGGCGTTCAGCTGCGGCAATTCGTCAGCGGCGGCCGCACTGAGGGCGATCAGCTCCGCGCCCTGGTTCAGGTCGGTCCCGACCTCCCCTTCCAGCACGATCTGGAACTCGGCTACCGCCTCCGCGAATCCGTCCACGACTGCCGCAAGAGCTCCCGCACCAGTTTCGATGACCCCGTTGATCAGGCCGGCAGTTCCGTTCAGCGCAGTGCTGAGCAGTGTCACCGCCTGGGTGACCAACTCGGTGGCCAGGACTGCGCCGTCTTCGATGCCCTCACTGATTCCGGTCAGGACCAGTTCGCCGGCCGTGAGGAACCCGCCGAGGACGTCACTGATCGCTGCGGTGAAGGCGGCGGTCCCGTTGACGATCAGTTCCGCACCGGTACCGACCAGTTCGGCACCGATCGTGATGGGGGCCATGATCAAGTCCATCAGCGGACCCGGTTCGCCGGTCTCGACGTCGACGAACAGGCTCGCGAAGACGTCGACGATCCCGCCCAGCCCGAGGTCGATCTCGCCGCCGGCCTCGCCGCCGATGTCGATGCCGAATGCAGCCGCCAGGCTTGCCAGCAGATCCAACGGGAGGGTGAGCAGACCGCCGAGGCCGCCTTCGCCGCCGAGATCACCCAACAGGCCGGTGATCAACGTGATCGGGAGCGTCAGGAGCGTGAGCGGCAGGGTCAGCAGACCTCCGAGATCAAGGCCGCCGTCAACCCCGCCGCCGAGGTCGATTCCGAAGGAAGCCGCCAGTTCGGCCAACAGTTCGAGCGGAACGGTCAACAGGCCACCCAGGCCCAAATCGAGGTCACCCAAGCCATCGAGGACGCCGCTGACTAGACCGGTCACTACACCGACCGGCAACATCACCAACTCCATGAGCGCGGCGAGTGGATCCTCCCCGAAGGTCGCGGTGATCTGCTCGATGACCGCTCCGGTGATGAGGGCGAGGTTGGCGGCGACGTCGGCCTCCGCGTCGACCGTTACATCCAAACCGAGTGAGAGTGCCACCCCGGCGAGTGAAGCGTTGATGAGGGCGTCGAACGTGCCGCCGAGGGTGGTGAGTTGAACGTCGCCGCTGACTGATTGAACGGCGGCCGCGATATTGAGCCCGTCATGAGCCGGCGGGATGCTCAACGGGGCGACGGCGATGACGCTGGCCCCGACGATGGCGACGCCGGTGGTGAAGTAGGGACGAAGTGCGGATTGCATGGCATGCCTCCTGAGATAAATCTGAGTAACGGAGGGAGGATGCACCGTTTTCGCAGGTTTCAATCCACATAGAGCTGAGAAAAATTCAGGAAAACCCGACTTTCGGTTCGTTGCAAAGATCCGCGTTTACGCAATTCAGATTCGCAATATGAATTGCCTAGACGCACTTCTGGCAGTTCAGCGCCATGCAGGCCGGGGGCACTCGGGGCGGGAAGAGACCCTGTGGTGTCAGGAAGAGTCCCGCCGGCAAAGCCCTTCTTACCTGTGAAATTCACAGTTTATTTAGTGACGCGGACTGTGGCGCGTCTCAGCACCGGGCCGGCAGTCGCGCCCAGGTGTTTCGTCGGGCACTCACGGTTTCGGCAACCGACTCCAGTGCTTGCCGACAGGTACCGGGCGGTGAGCTTGACCACCGCACCGAGCGGGCGCCGCCTAATGGCCGGGATCCCTAGCGCGGAACCAGATGAACCGGCGTTGTTCGATCGAATCGCTGCGGCCATCACCCCACTTGAGCCGCTTCGGCCGGCGGCTTGGCGTCGATCACAGAACTTTTGCCGAAACCTTGCGAGGCAAATAATCAGGTGACTACTTTGATGGGCCTAACCGGAATAAAGACGACCTAGCTGCTGGAGAGGCTGCTCGATTCCTGCCACGGCCATGGGCCAGAGCGGACTTCAGCAGCCCGACGAGTCTCGGCTGCTGCGTACCCCTGGGTCCGCGATGCCGTCT
>CAZRFC010000513.1:0-2762 GCA_964598975.1 uncultured Mycobacterium sp.
GGCCGTTGCCGTCGAGCGGGTCGGCCTCGCCGGTGTACGACTTCCCGCGCGCGTTGTCGGCGGCCTCTTGAAGGCCGGGGTGATCCCACTTGCCGCCGGTGTCGAACACGTAGACGACGACCGGCCTGCCGATGGCGGCGCGGCGCTTGATCTCGTCGGCGTGCTGCGGAACCTGTAATTGGTAGTACCCCCAATTCCCGGTCGCAAGGCTGCGCGCGGACGGCGTGATCGGCGTGGTTTCGATGGGGTCGAGGATGATGTCCTGCGCTCCGGCCGCGAAAGCGAGCATGGCGATCAGGAGTAGAAAAAAAGTGCGTTTCATAATGTTATTGTTTTTTCTTTCTTATGTCATATTCCTCCCAGAACCTCTTAATGCTCTGATCGTACTGATTCAGGCGCTCCTCGTGCTTGGTCAGTATCGACCGCACGAGTTCGTTGTTTTCCCGCACCATCGCCCGCATGGCGGCCACATCCAGCGCCATGAGTTCCACGCGCGAGGCTGTGTCGTGCGCGTCGGTCAGGTCTTCGCGCCGGTTGGCTGTCACTTGCTCTTTCAGTTCGTCCACTGCCTTTTCCAGTCGCGCGAGCTTGGTAGCCATCTTGGCGTACAGGATCGCGCCCCACCCAAGCAACAGCACCCCCACACCAATCGAAACGAATAGGTCCATAATCGTGAGTTGGATCATGTCAAGAACTGTTTTCATGCCTGTGGGGCTGTGCATGGGATCAAGAAATATCGTCACAGCGGCCGGCCATCCCAAACGGGCGTGCCGTCTCGCTCGTAAATCGTCACGTCCTCCATCCATAGCGCCATAGTGTGTGGGGCGGGCAGGTTCCCTCCGAACCAGGGGCCGATGCGCCGGCACAGTCTGGGCCAGCCAGGGAAGCGGAAACCCGCCTGCGTGTAGCCCACCTGTTCGGCGGCGGCGATGCGCAGTACGTTCACCTCGACTGTCTCGTGCCGCCAGTCGAGTTCGAGCCACAGCGCGAACCATTCGCCGGGGGCGACGCTGGTGATCGGTTCGGCGCGGTTGGCCTCACCGATAATGCGCCGGCCCCGAACGTGGAAGTATGGCGTCAGTTCCAGCACGCCTTCGGCCTTGTTCGCCCGCCAGCCCAGTATCGCGCTGTTTTCTTGGTTCGTCCAGGCGTTCAGCGACACGCCGGCGAGCTTGTTGTAGTCGAGGCTGTCCGGGAACGGATGCTCGTACAGGCACGTCTCTTCGAACATGGCGAACACCCCGATTCGGCCGGGCTTCGATGGAGTGCGCCAAAACGAAGGCGGCCAAAATCTGTGCGAGCCTTGCGATACGCTATACTTGGTTGCCATTATTCCTCGAAGAATTTCATCACCGCGCGCACGAACGCCCGCGCAAACCCCTTCTGAATACCTAGGTCCATCAGCACCATTGCGTCGGTGTAGTTATCGAAAAAACCGCACTCCACCAGCGCCGCCGGCATCATGGACGCCCGCAGCATATGGAAATTGGCCTGTTTTACTCCGCGCCCCGGAAACACGTCGTTCCATTTCATCGTCTCTCGGTACAGCAGCGAGGCGAGGCGCTGCCCTTCAGCGCTGCCGGGAAAGTGGAACACCTCGAACCCCGACGCCACGCCCGGAACCGGCGCGGCATTGGCGTGAATCGAGAGCAGCACGCCGGGCGCTTTTCGGGCGTAGTACGCCGCGTTGGCGTCGGTCGTGCGCTGTCGTAATTTCACGTCCTGCCAGTCATGGTAGATGCGCACCACTTCAAGGTTGGCCGCCTCGGCTTCGGCGTGAACCAGATCGGCCACGGCGCGGTTGAACACTCCCTCGTAGAACCACCCGTCGCGGTGAAAAGTGCCGCGCGCGTGCTTGTACTGCTTGTTCGGGGCGGTGACGTACTTGCCCGTGCCGGGTTCTATTCCTCCATGTCCTGCGTCCAGAAAGATTCTCATGGCTGTTTTTCTTTCATCCTCATAGCTGTGTTGGAAAAAATATCAGCTAATTGTTTCGACATCTTAAATCTGTCTGTATTTATTTCGATTGATTTTAATATGTCGCCGTCTGCGTGTCGTTCGCTCGCTGCCTTCCAATCGAAAAACATTTCAACCAGATCGAAAAGATCGAATCCGTTTATGCCGTTTTCGTAATGTTCTGGATGGTGCGAATTATGTGCGTAGTGATGATTCAGGGCAAATTCAAGGCTGTTCAGGTATTCGACATACTCATAGCTGTAATAAGTACAGTCTTTCAACTTTGGCGTGTATTCATCGAATAGCTCTTTTTCCGGTGCCTCTAACTTAGATGCGTCATGCAATGCTCCGCGTCTTAGTAGTTCACAGGCTGCCATCGAAAGCAATTCGCTTACTCTCTTAATGTGTTTGAGCGTGTCTACTGTGCTATCGTATCTCATGGTTCGCTCGGTTGCGCGGTGATCGGAATTTTCACCAACCGCACGGGCGGCGTTAACCCGGTCCGGTTCACGCTCAACCACAGGCGCCGGCCCGTGTCGGCCCCGGTGTCGTCGACGATGGACAAGCTTTCCCGAACCTCCAAAAGCGGGGCGAACAGGCCGACAAGCTGAAGCTGCGGGTTGCGCACCAACACCGTGACCTGCGCAAAAAACGTCTCGTAAGGGAAAAACCGGATACGCCGGTCGCGGGTCGATTGCCGGTACACGGGCGCACCTCCTGCGATGACGGCGGCCGGGTTGGTGATCTCCCGGCCCACGTTCAGGCTGTCGCTGTAGTACACGAAAAAATCGCGCTGCGTGCCGAGC
>CAZRFC010000514.1:0-1939 GCA_964598975.1 uncultured Mycobacterium sp.
ACCCCTGACCCCCACACTGCCAGTGTGGTGCGCTACCAGCTGCGCCATAGCCCCAAGTGCGAGTCGAAACTACACCACCGTCCCAGCGCCCTCAAAACCACATCCTTATGCCACGCCCTGGCGTCCGGTTCCGAGCCCGAGATCATCGACACTTTTGCCCAGCTTCGAGCGACTTCCGACGGTGATACCTACCGAGCCCAGCCAAGAGTCGCGCATAGGCGGGCACTTGCGTCAGTGCTCCCAGACACACGAATCGCCCCTGGCCCAAAACTCGCCCCCCCGCGCGGCCACCCGCCTACAGCAACTCCCCCGACGCCTCCGGAGCCACCGGCGGGGCGGCCCGCGTGACCGGCGGTTCGTCGCGGGTTTCCGGGGCGAACAACCAGCCCAGGGCCGCCAACAGCAGGATCGCGCCGCTGATCCCGAAGGCCCACTCGAAGGACAACTCCTGGGCGAGCAGCCCCACTCCGAACGACCCGACGATGGAACCGAAGTCGGACATCATCTGGAAAGCGGCGACCGCGGTCCCGCCGCGGGCCTTGCCGATGATGTCGGCGACGGCCGCCTGCTGAGGCGACGCGTAGACGCCCGATGCGGCACCGGCGATCACCGCCTCGATGAAGAACAGCGGGAGCGAGTCGGCCATCCCCAATGCAAGGGTGGCCCCCGCAGACAGCACCAACCCGCCGATCAGCAGGGGCTTCCGGCCGATCCGGTCTGAGAGCTTGCCGCTGTAGGTCACCACCGCGACGTTGCCGACGGCGAAGGCAGCCAGCGCCAGCCCCGCCACGTTGCGCGGCTGTTTGTCGAGAACCTGCTCGACGAAGATCGGTACCAGGGCGAACCGCAATCCGAACAGCGACCAACCGGTGGCGAAGTTCGACAGCAGCGAGGCCCGGTATGCCCGGTGCCGTAGCGCCGCCCCCAGCGTCACGACAGGGCCGTCCTGTTCGGCCGGCGCGGCCAGCGGGGACTTGCGCAGGCCGACCAGCACCACCATCGCCGCGACGACCAGCAGTGCCCCGTACATCAGAAACGGTGCGCGTAAACCCAGCCCGGCAGTCAGGCTGCCCAGGACGGGGCCGGCCACCGAGCCCACCAGAAACGCCCCGGCGAACAGCCCGGCCACCCGGCCCCTCGCGTCGGGCGGGCTCATCCGGATCATCAGACCCAGCGCGGAGACGAAGAACATCGTCGAGCCGATCCCGCCCAGCGCCCGAAACGCCAGCAATTGCCAGTAGTTCTGGGCGAACGCGCACGCGATGGTGGTGACCGCGACGATGAACAAGCCGCCGATGTAGACCTTGCGCTCCCCCAGTCGCTGCACCAGCATCCCGGTCGGCGGCGCGGCGAGCAGACGCATGACCGCGAACGCGGTGATGATGAAGGTCGCCGCACTGATACTCACCCCGAAGTGCAGGGCCAGTTCCGGCAGCACCGGGGCGACCAGGCCGTAGCCCAACGCGACGATGGCGTTCGCTCCGATGAGTGACCACACCTCGCGGGGCAGTTGCGACTGCGCCTCCGCCGCTTCGTCCGTCACCGAGCTCACGAGATGACTGTATTCACCACTTCCCTGGCGGCTTCCTGCACCTGCGCCAGATGTTCTGGGCCCAGAAACGATTCGGCGTAGATCTTGTAGACGTCCTCGGTGCCCGACGGGCGGGCGGCGAACCAGCCGTTGGCGGTGGTGACCTTCAGCCCGCCGATGGGTGCCCCGTTGCCCGGCGCGTTGGTCAGTTTGGCGACGATCGGCTCGCCGGCCAGCTCGGTAGCCTTCACCTGATCGGGTGAGAGTTTGGACAGCCGCGCCTTCTGCTCGCGATCGGCTGGGGCGTCCATCCGGGCGTACACCGGGGCGCCGTAGGTCGCGGCGAGTTCCGCGTACCGCTGCGACGGTGTCTTGCCGGTGACGGCCAGGATCTCCGAGGCCAACAGC
>CAZRFC010000514.1:1949-2742 GCA_964598975.1 uncultured Mycobacterium sp.
TCCTTGTCGGTGGTCCACACCGAGCCGTCGCGGCGCAAGAACGACGCACCGGCGGACTCCTCACCGCCGAATCCGATTGTGCCGGAAACCAATCCGTCGACGAACCACTTGAACCCGACCGGCACCTCCACAAGCGTGCGCCCGAGGCCCGCGACCACCCGGTCGATGATCGACGAGCTGACCACGGTCTTGCCGACGGCGACGCTGGCCGGCCAGTCCGGCCGGTGGGTGCAGAGGTAGTCGATCGCCACCGCCAGGTAGGGGGTCGGGTTCATCAGCCCGGCGTCGGGGGTGACGATTCCGTGCCGGTCGGCGTCGGCGTCGTTGCCGGTGGCGATCTGGTAGCGCTCCCGATTGGCGATCAGCGAGGCCATCGCGTTGGGCGAACTGCAGTCCATCCGGATCTTGCCGTCGGTGTCGAGGGTCAAGAACCGCCAGGTCGCGTCAACCAGCGGGTTGACCACGGCCAACTCCAGGTTGTGCCGTTCGGCGATCGCGCCCCAGTAGTCCACGCTGGCACCGCCCAACGGGTCGGCGCCGATCCGGATGCCCTCGGCTCGGATGGCACCGATGTCGACGACGTTCGGCAGATCGGAGACGTAGGCGTCTAGGTAGTCGTGGCGTTGGGCGTGCTCGAGCGCACGCGCCAGTGGCACCCGCTTCACCTCGCGCAGGCCCCCGCGCAGGATCTCGTTGGCCCGCTTGGCGATGGCGCCGGTGGCGTCGGTGTCGGCCGGTCCGCCGTTGGGCGGGTTGTACTTGAAGCCGCCGTCGCGGGGCGGGTTGTGCGACG
>CAZRFC010000515.1:0-2740 GCA_964598975.1 uncultured Mycobacterium sp.
ACGCCGCGGCATCGCCGGTGAAGTTCAGGACTATCTGCACCGAGCCGTAGTATCCAGCCCCCCTCATCGCCACGGCGAGCGCGTTCGTCTCGCGCTCCTCCTCCGTCTCGCCGACCACGCGGACCGAGTACTTGCCCGTCGACTCCAGCCGCGGCCGCCACTGCCGACCTTCGATCTCGGTCCGTTCGGTCCGATCGAGATAGCTTCGGACCCAGTCCGACACGCCGTCGATCCGCGCCTGCACCGCCTTCTCGCGTCCGCCCGCTCGCTGGTAATCGCGGTAGTAGCTCTGCTTCCGGGCGGTGCAGGCGGCCAGCGACACCCGCAGGATGTGGCGGTACCAGCCGAGACTGTCGACCTTCAGGTCGCCGGTCCGCTCGACCTCCTCGCGCATCACCCTGACGACCTTCGTCTGGCCGTCGACCTCTGCCTGGATCTCGCGCGCCTCGTTGTTCAGCGCCTGCGACCGACGCTTCAGCTCGCGCGCCTCGTCCTTGTCGGCCTGGTCGGCGGCGTCCTTCGCCTCCGCCGCGGCCGCCGTCATCTCGGCCGCGGCGATTTCGAGTTCGGTCAGATGCAGCTCCGCCTCAAACAGCGACAGCAGCGCCTCATCGATATCCCGCCGGCTGAGGTTCTGACGGATCTCGCCCGTCGTGTAGTCGACCAGCTCCGCCGGGTGCGTCTGCTCCTGAGTACTCATCTCACCCCTCCAACTCGGTCGGCGACGCCTCGGCCGCCAGGTCATCCTCGTCGGCCGGCGCGGCGGCCATGACCCGCTCGCACGCCTCCTGGTACCGCTCCTGCACCGCCTCGAGCGCCTCGTCGCGGAGCGCGCCCTCCTGCTCGGCCGCCTCGGCGCGCGCCCGGATCGCCTGCAGCTCCTCGCTCGTGGTCGCGCCCTCGAGCAGTTCCGTCAGCTCGGTGACCAACTTCGCGCGGGCGCGGGCGGCCCGGATGCACTTCCGGATGGCGCCCTCGCCCTCGCCGTCGCGGCGGATCAGGCCGTCGCGAACCGCCGCCGCGGCCTCGGCTTTCAGGACATCGATGTCATAGACGAGGTACGCGTGGTTCAGTCGGCCGGTCAGCCGCCGGATGGTGTCCGCATCGGATTTCTCGGGCGTCTCGACGAACTCGCCCTCGATCTCGTCGTCGGCATCCCGCGGCTGGCGTTGGTCGGTCGGCTGGGCGGGCTGCAGGTCGGCGCCCATCTCCTCGTCGGAGTAGAGGCCGGCGAGGATGTCGGGGAACAGCCGGCGGCACAAGCGCGACATGGCGCGGGCGCGGAGCATGTCGGTGCGGAACTTCCGCCAGTTGTCGCCGGTCAGCCCCGCCGCCTTCGCGTCGGCGTCCGTAAACTCGACGGTCAACGACCCGCGGCCGCGGCGCGTCCCGGTCACGTAGTAGCCCGTCTCGGTCTCGCCTTCGTCCCACGAGTCGAGCAGCCCGCTGGAGCTGACGATGCCGGCCATCAAGTCGGCGCTGAGCGTGACCTTGCCCTTGATCATGTGGGTGCCGTTGATCACGGTCATCAGCGGCATCCGGAGCTGGGCCGAGGTCAGCACCGCCGCCATCAGGTCGCTCGGCTCGCGGTAGTGTTCCGGCAGCGTGGTCGCCCCGGCCATGCGCTCGGCGATCCGCATCGCGGTGTCGATGGTGACCACCACGCCGCCGCCGATATCGATCCCCTGCTGAACCTGCATCGGCCGCTCCTCGGCGACCGTCAGTGCCGTCGTCTCACTCATCTCCCTCTCCCGTCTGCAGCGCCGCCAGCACGTCAGCAACGACGCCCTTCCGCCCCCGCTCGCGGCCGACGCCGGCGGCGACCAGCGCCGCCTCCGGCGCGATCGCTTCGGGCTTCGCCTGGCCGATGTCCGCCCCGAGCCGCAGCGCCAGGAGCTGGCACCGGGTAAGTGCCGAGAGCAACTCGCGCTCCTGCGCCTGCAGGATCTCGCGGATGTGATGCAGCGGCACCGGCCCGCTGTGATCGGCGGCCAGTCCGCACTGCGCCCGTACTGACAGATCAGCCAACGCGCAGATCTGCGCGTCGATCAGGTCGACCACGCCGTAGGCGTCCGCCACCTGACGCAGCAGCTTCGCCTCCCGCGCCTCATCCGCCGCCTGCCGAGCCTCGTCGACCGACATCACCGTGATCGTCGTCACCATCCCGCTCTCGCTCATCCCCGCATCCTCCTCGCCGCCAGCAGCAACGCGCTCGCGGCGTCCTCGGCATGGCGCCGATGCCACTCGTGCCACGGGCCGCCGGCGTTGATCGCCATCCCGGTGGTCGCGAGGTCGAGCGCCTGACCCGCGCTGCGGTCCATCCGCAGCAGCACGCCGAGCGCCGCGCAGTCGTCCAACATCTGCGCTTCGTCGGTCAGCGCGTCGTCCAGCCGGTACGGGTCATGCCCGGGTGCGGCCGCCGCCATCGCGTGCGTCGAAACGATCAGGCTCGGCGAGGTGGCCAGCTCCCGCAGCGCGTCGGCGCGCTGTCCGACCTGCTGGAGATGTCCCTTCGCCGCGACCATCCGCGACACCAGCGCCATCGGGGGCAGTGGCGTCATCAGGATCTCGTCGAGCAGCGCGTCGAGCCGCTCATCGACCACGCCGGGCGGCGGGGGTTGACAGAGGGCGGCCGGGTGGCTACCCTGCACGTAGGTGTTCATCTGAGGTGTCACCTTCCAGCGACCGCCGACTTGCCCTCGGCGGCCGCGCCGTCTTCCACGATCACCAACAGCGCCGC
>CAZRFC010000516.1:0-2720 GCA_964598975.1 uncultured Mycobacterium sp.
CGCCCCGGTCTCCGCGGCGGGCTTGGGGCGTTGGGAGGCCCGAGGATGGGCGCCCACACAGGAGAGACGACGATGACGACTCTGCACGATAGCTCGAAGGTGAATGGCAAAATCCTTGCGGTGCGCGGAGGCTACGACGTGGTGGTGAGCCGCGGGACGGCAGAATCGCGCTACGGCACCTATCGCACCGTCGCCGCCGCGGTCGAAGGGGCCCGGGAGCTTGGGTATGCGGTGCTGCGCACCGTGCCCAACGGAGAGATTTACCTGACGCGTACCTGACCCGTCTCCATCCTCGACGGCCAGCCCCCGCGCGGGGCTGTGGTCGGCGCTGGACACGCCGGGAGGAGACGACGATGGGAACGCCTGCGACACTCGACGACGTGCTGGAAGCGGTTTGCAACTCCCGCGCGGAGGGCGACGAAGCCCTTGCCGCGACGGCGTTGCTACTCGGGGCCGCGATGCTGCCCGTGCTCAACGATGGAGACGGCCGTGCTGTGTGAACGCGCGGGCTGCGGGCGCACGGTACCCGCGCGCCCCACCCGGCGTGCCGCCTTTGCGGGGCTGTGCAAGCACTGCCGCCACAACGTGTATGTGCGGGTGCGCAACGGGTTGAGCGCAGACCTGGACACCGCGAGTGCGTGGCTCCGCGCCAACGCAGCCCTGCCGACGATCCGTCCGTGGCCGCCTGGGTGGATCGCGTGCCGTCGCAGCGGGTGCCCGTCGGGCACAGCCCCGCCACGCGAAGCGGGCTACCCACCGAAGCCGGAGCTCGTGGGCTTCTGTGCGCCGTGTCGCACACACGCATGGCAGCGTGTGCAGAGCGGGCGCAGCGCGTCCACCAGGGACGCCGCGCAGTGGCTCGACACGCACCCGAAGCGCCCCCAACGGCACGCCCGCGCTCCCCAAACTACCCCTGCCTCCGCGAGCGAAACGCGACCCCCGCCCGAGGCCCCGTAGCGCCCCGCGTGTGGCCGTTTTGCGCCGCCCTTTCGAGTCGGGTGCGGCGCGCACCGGGGTTGGTACCCAACCCTCCCGCAAAACCGGAGCATCGCACCCCCGCCAACGCACCCCCACCGAATCGCCCCCTCGACACCCGACCCACGCATGGGTGTTGACGCTAGGATCGCGCCGCGCTATAACCCCAGGGCGCATCACCCGCGCCCCCACCCGGAGAGCACAATGCCCACAACGCCCGCCCCGTCTCGCCCCCGCAACGCCCGCACCCCGCGCTACCACGACGACGGAGTGCCCGCACCGCCCCTGCCGTGGCATCTCGGGTGGGAGGCGGACTGCGACGCCACCACGCGCCCCGCCATCGACGGCGAGACGCCCTGCGCGGGCTTCGACCCGTACGCGCCCCTCACGCGCCGCGTGCTGCGCGGGACCGGGGGTGCGCGGTGAGCACCGCCCCCATCACCCTCGACACGAACGCGCATGACGACCGCGCCACGCGCATTGAGCGCCGCCTTGTGCGCGCCATCCTGACCACGCGGGCAGCTTGCCCCGCCGCCACGGTCGCGGGCTGGTACCCGTCGGACGGCGACACCGCGCTCCATCTGATGCGCCTCGGGGGCATGGCGCACGTCGCCCTCAAGGGCCTCGCGGGGGTGCCGACGTGCCCCGCGTGTGACGAGCCCTACGGGTACCACCCGCCGAGCTGCGCGCTCGCACCATACCTCCGCGCGGCGGTGGAACGTGCAAGTGGGTGGAACGCGAACCCGCCCGAAAGGGTGCTGCGCGACGCGTTGGGGCAGCACCCCCACGGGGGCGATGGCGCGTACCTCGTGTGTGCTCCCGACCCCGCATACCCCCTCGCCACCGTGCCGCACACGGCGTTGCTGGTCGGGTTCGTAGACCTCGACGCGCTGCCCACCGACACGTTCGTGTGGCCTGTATCGCTGCCCGTCGGGGCGCCCCCAGAGTCCTCCACCCCGGAGTCGGGGGGCACCCCACCGGATGAGGTGGCGCGCTTCGTCGCGGCGTACCGCGCCGACCCCGGAGACGTGCTCGCGCGTCTCTCGCGGAACCCCTTGCGTCCCTTGCTGTGGAGCCGCTGATGCGTACCCCTGACTCCTGCACCGACGCCGCCGCGATGCCCGACCCACACCCGGAGTACGCGTGGCTCGTCGCGGAGGTGCGCCGTCGTCGCGCCGTCGAGGCCGCGCGCCGCGCCGAGAGCACCAGCAACGCCCCAAGCTCCCCCGTGCCCGCGCGGGAGTACATCGCGGGCGCCATCACCCTCGCGGAGCGCCGCGTGCTTTTCGCACGCGTGACGCGCTACGTCCGCGCGTACCTCGCAGCGTCGGCGCGGATGCGCGGGCGCGGCCCCACCATCGATCCCTGACCCACACACCACTGCCCCCACACGCGGGCCCCACACGCCCGCAGGAGACTCGCCATGCACCCCCGCTTCGACCCCCCTACACCTACCCCGGCGCCGACGCCCGAGGCCCCGGACGCCATCCTCGCGGCGCTGCGCGAGGGCCTCCGCAACCCCACCACCGCGCGGTACGCGGAGGCCGCGCGATACCTCGCGTACCGCGGGCGCGGGTGGGAGCCCACGCACCGCGAAGAGGTGGTCGCCATGCTGCGCGAGCACGCGGCGGATGCGGCCTCGGAGGTGCTTGCACGCGTGAGCGCCTTCCCGCGCCAAGACGTGCGCGACGATGCCGTCGATGTGCTGCGTGGCCTGGCGCAGTCCCCGGAGGGCGTCGCGGTCC
>CAZRFC010000517.1:0-2717 GCA_964598975.1 uncultured Mycobacterium sp.
GGTGTAGGGGTTGAACAGGTCCTGTCCGCCGCCGCCGCCGTTGCCGCCGGTGCCGAAGAGCCCACTGTCGCCGCCGTTCCCGCCCGGGCCGGCGGCACGGATGCGGGCCCCGGTGGTGGTGTCGTAGAGGGCGATCACCCCCTGGCCGCCGTTGCCGCCGTTGCCGATGGCGCCGCCGTTACCGCCGTTGCCGCCGTTGAGACCGGTCCCGCCGTTGCCGAGCAGGAAGCCGCCGCGCCCGCCGTCACAGACTTTGCCGTCCGCGCAGACCCGGCCGGGGAGGTCGTCGACCCCGGGGATGTAGCTGTACCCGTCGCCGATCAGCAGGCCGGCGTCGGGGTGCTCCGCGGTTCCGTCCCCGATGAAGAAGCCGATGATCGAACTGAACTCGGCCAGTTCTAGCTGGCCGTCCGCCAGGGCGACGTGACGTGTAACGGAGGCGGTGGAGACGTCTGCGTCCCGCGGGGCGGCGCCGGTCACGGCGAGCAGGGAGGTGACGGCGGTGGCGGTGATGATCGCGCTGCCAAGTTTCATGTGCCGAAAATTACGGCACCGGGCGCTCCGCCGCGAGCGGTAGACGAACTTCGAATCGGGCACCGTGGGCAAGGTTGTAGGCGGTGAGCGAACCGCGGTGCGCCCGGACCAGGCCCGCGGCGATCGCCAGTCCCAGGCCCGAACCGCTGGGCAGCGAGGAATCCGGCCGGGGCACCCGGTCGTTGGAGCCGCGGTAGGCGATGTCGAACACCCGGGGCAGGTCGGCGGTGTCGATACCCACCCCGGTGTCGTCGACGCGGGCCCAGGCCCCGTCGGCGTCCTGGCCGATCGACAGCGTGACCCGCCCGCCTGCCGGGGTGTGCGCTATCGCGTTGCCCACCAGATTGGACAGCACCCGCACGAGGGCCTTGTCGCTGCCGATGACCCGCACCGGGGTCGGCGGCATGTGCACCTCCAGGGCAACGCCCGCCCGCTCGGCGGCGATACCGTGGATGTTCATCACGTCGTCGACCACCTCGTCGAGGGCGACCCGCTCGTAGGGTGCGGTGACGGCGCCGGCGTTGATCTTGGCCATCTCGAACAGGTCGTCGACCATCTCCGACAGCCGGATGCTCTCCTGCTCAATGACTTTCGCCTGGCTGCGCACCTCGTCGTCGCTGACCACGCCGTCGGCGATGGCCTCCGACAGAGCGCGGATCCCGGCCAGCGGGGTGCGCAGGTCGTGGCTGACGAAGGCGACCAGTTGGCGACGGGACTGTTCGGCCGCCCGCTCGGCATCCTGGATCTCCTGCTCCCACACCGCCCTTCGGCCCTGGTAGCGGGCAAGCATGACGGCGGCGGGCAGGGTCACCACCGCGACGACGGCGAGCACCACCGCGATTGCCCCGAAGCTGGGATGGGTCATCGACCGGCTTGCCGAGAACACGCCCGCGTAGGTCGCGAGGGTCGGGATGAGCACCAGGGCCACCATGCTGACGGTGACCGACCAGGACCGCGCCAGCCGGATCACCAGCGCGCCGACCAGGACCACCGGCAGCGAGGCGGCGAGGGCCAGCAGGGCCACCCCGGTCAGGTCAGTGGGCACTGGCGCTCACCGGACGCGGACACTCACCCGGACCCGTCACGGGCCCCGTCACGGACCCCGTCACGATCCTCGGAACCGGCGTCCTCCGAGGCCCCGTTGGTGGTGCCGTCACCGCGCCACAGATAGCCGCGCCCCCAGACGGTCTGCACGCGGTGATGGTCGCCGAGCTTGGACCGCAGCCGCTTGACGTGCACGGTGACCGTGGACAGATCGCCGAAGTCCCAGTTCCAGACCCGTTTGAGCAGTTCTTCGCGGGAGAAGACGGTGTCGGTGTGGGTGAGGAAGAAGACCAGCAGGTCGAACTCGCGATTCGTCAGCCCCACCGGCTGGCCGGCGATGCTGACCGAACGAGCCGCCGTGGAGACCGTGAGGTCGCCGACGGAGATCTCCACCGGCATGGCGGGCGTCGGGCTGGGTGCGCGCCGCAGCACCGAGCGCACCCGGAGAGCGAGTTCGCGCGGGCTGAACGGCTTGGTCAGGTAGTCGTCGGCGCCGACCTCCAGACCGGCGATCCGATCGTCCTCCTCGCCGAGGGCGGTCAGCAGGATGACCGGGACGGTGTAGTCCCCGCCGTGGCGCAGCGTCCGGCACAGTGTCAGGCCGCTGGGGCCCGGCATCATCACGTCGAGCACGGCGACGTCGATGCGTTCGCTCCCCAGAACCCGGAGGGCTTCGTTGCCGTCTACGGCGACAACGACTTCCATGCCGTCCCGTTCCAGGTAGCGGCGCACCACATCCCGGACGACGGCGTCGTCATCGGCGATCAACACGCGGGCCGTCATAGGGTGAGCGTACTTGTGGGCTTCGCCTACCTGCGGCGATGTCTGCCGACCGGTCACGCTTTCGTTATCCGGCGCTATCCGGCACTATCCGGACTAGTGCTCAGCCGTACAGTTCGCGCAGGGCGCGCCGGTCCACCTTGCCGATCCCGCGGCGGGGGAGTTCGTCGATGATGTGCAACTCCCGCGGCGCGGCGGTGTGGTCCAGCGCGCGGATCACCACCTCGCGCAGTTCGGCCAGTCCGGGTTCGAGGTCGCCGAGGTTCACCACCACCGCGGCCACCACCCGCTGCCCGAGTCGGTCGTCGTCGACCCCGAACACCGCGCACTCGGCGACAGCGGGGTGCGTCGCCAGCGCG
>CAZRFC010000518.1:0-2711 GCA_964598975.1 uncultured Mycobacterium sp.
GAATCGACCTGATGCTCACCCCGGAAATGAAAGAGGCCGCCGAGCAAGCGGCGTTCGAGGCGGACATGTCGCTAAGCCAATGGGTTAGGCGGCTGATACGGGATGCACTCGAATCGGCACGAGCTGGGCGCAGTTAGCGCGCGAGTTAGTCTCAGTTGGCATGTTAGTTAGCGACCACCGACCCCCGCCAACCGCAACTGCCGACGCCGCGACTCCGCTTCCCGTTCGGCTTCCTCAAGGTCCGCGGCAAGCTCCTTGGCGCGCAGCTTGGCGATCGTTTGCAGGTACGCGGGCTGCGCGACAATCGAAACGTCGAGCAGGTCAACGTCCCTCAGCTCGCGGATGCGCTCGCCGCCCTCGGTAACGTCGGCCGTGTCAATCGGGATGAACGCGAAGGACATCTGGCGCAGGTCGCGACGGCGTAGGCTCTCCATAACGTCTCGTCCGGTTTGCGTGTCCGGCGGGACGATCTCGACGGCCAGCCCCTCGCGGTCCTCTTTCAGCTTCAGCGTCCCGGACGTTGTCCGGCCAAGGATGTGTCGCCTGTCGTGCTCGTGGAGCGCCAGCACGTCGGCCCCCTCGGACAGCGCCCGCTTGAACGCGCCGCGCTTGATGCGCTCTCGAAAGCCGCCAAGGTCTTCGCTGAGCTTTCCGAACACCGCCGCATAGCCGACGATCTTCCGGTCTTCGCCCTCGCCTTCCGAACGGAACTCCGCATCGAAGCTGAGGTACTTAGTTCGTTGCTCCATCGTCAATCACTCCCTCGGCCAGACGGCCGACGTAGTTGTCGTAGCTCCATTCCGTCAGCACGTTACGGACCGGAGTAAGCCACGCTCCAGGGTCGGAACCCGTCACCGCTGACACCAGCGAGCCTTTCGCCGGCACGCAGTGACGTTCCCACGCGACGCCCGCCAACCGGCCGGGCTCGGCTACGCCCATGTTGCGGAACGCCGCGACGTACGCGCCGCGATGGTCATCGTAGAATTTGTCAAGCCACTTCACGAACTCGCCGGGACGGTTCGCCTTGTAGAGCCGTTCGGCCTTCTCGCCGATGCGGTTCTGCTCCTTCGCGATGCAGCCACGTATCTGCGCCCGCGCCGCCGCGACCATAGCCGCCCGCGCGGCTTCGCGGTCCTGGTCGCCGTCGTCCTCTTCCTCGTCCGGCTCTTCCTCGTCGTCCGGTTCCGGCTCGGGCTCTGGTTCTTCCGGCCCCTCAATCGCCCGGTCCAACGTTTGCAGGTTGACCGGTACGAGCCGCACGTCGCCCGTCGGCCCGATGCCGTTGCGGTCCTCCAGCGCCAGCGCCTCATTGATGGTGATTCGGCCCGTCTGGATGCCGCTGTCAATCGCCTCGGAACGGGTCTTGAAGTCGCCGCGAATCATCCCGTCGATGTTGTATTTGACGTAATGGTCACGCTGCTCCTTCTCAGAGAACAGCTTGCGCCAAATCTCGTGTTCCCACCGCTGGCACCGCGGAAGAATCGTGCCCATCGCGTAGTCAATCTGCAGGTGTTCGATGTTCGCCCACGTCGCGCGGCTCATTTCCTTCAGCTTATAGAGCGGCATCCCGAGCACTTGTGCCACGACCATGACACTGACCTGCATCATCTCCGGCATCTGCGCGTGTTCCAGCGTCGTGCTGATGGGGTTGTACTTCGCGTCGCCGTACAGAAACAGCGTATTCCCCGCGTTGTTCGCGCCTTGGTACTTCTCTTTGAACTCCCGCTCGGCTTCTTCTCGGGCTTCCTTCTTCGGGACCATTGGAACCTGAATCACGCCCGATAGCCGCATCCCGTTTGAGAAGAAACCCGACGCCGCGCGCAGGCTCGCGAGGTTCAGGCCCAGCGCTTCGCCGAGCACCTGCACGATATCAAGGCCGGTGACGCCATCCTCCGACGGTCCGGCGACGTGCAGCATGTTCCGCGGCGGAATCAGAGTCTCCGTCCCGTTCGCCCTCGTCACCGCGTAGACGTGTTTCTCGCTGGTGCCGTCGTCTCGAATCAGCCGAACCGACGCCGGGTGTAGCGGCCACAACCACAGGATGTTGTCGCTGCCGTCGCGCTCAATCTCGGCAAGCCCGTTGCCGTACACCTCAAGATGACGGCTCATCGTCTCGCGACCCATCGCTGCGGACATTTCAGGGTTGAACTGGCGGTTCAGGAGGAACCAGACGCGGTGTTCGCGGATGCGTTCGCGCCGGTCATCGCCGGTTGACCGGAGCACACTGACGGGAAGAAACGCGGTGTCCTGCGCTATCTGGCGGATGCCGTCCCACAGCGCCGGCAGGCCCAACAGGCTGTCGTGAGTGACGGTGACTCCGGCGGCTGTAGGGGTTGCGAAGAATTTGCGGACATCGTCCCACTTCCATGAGGACGGATGACCGAAGTTAGTGACCTTGGAACGGCGTTCCCCGAGTATCCTGCTCAGGATCATGTGAGGACGCTCCGCGCAAGTAGCCAGCCACCGCGAGGCCGACGAACACAACGCCGCCGAGTATCAAGCTCGCGCGATAGTCGTACAGCGCCACACCGATCAACACAGCCACCAGACCAACGACGAACAGCACGTCTTTCATCGCACCGACAGGAAGCATTCCTCTTCCGGCGGCGGCGCACTGCTCGCCATCGCCATCGCCATTTCAAGCGCCACCACGCCGTCAATCCGCTGGCGCTCATGCGCCTTGACGGCCTTGACGCAGTTGTTCCGCTCTA
>CAZRFC010000519.1:0-2711 GCA_964598975.1 uncultured Mycobacterium sp.
GGCCTGGCCAAGGCCGGCGTCAACAGCCTGACCCAGCAACTCTCCCGTGAGCTGGGCTGGCAGAAGATCCGGATCAACGCCATCGCGCCGGGACCGATAGACACCGAAGCGAATCGGACCACCACCCCGCAGCAGATCGTCGCCGACATCGTGTCGCGGATCCCGCTCAGCCGGATGGGTGAGCCCGAGGACCTCGTCGGGTTGTGCCTGTTCCTGCTGTCCGACGAGGCCCGCTGGATCACCGGGCAGATCTTCAACGTCGATGGGGGGCAGATCATCCGATGACTGTGAGTGATCCCATTGAAGACGGCGACGAGGCCGTTCCGCGACTCGGCTACATCGGCCTAGGCAGTATGGGTGCGCCGATGGCGCAGCGGCTCGTCGGGTGGGCCGGCGGACTGGTGGTCTACGACGTGCGGCCGGAAGCCTCAGCCCCCTTCACCGAAGCGGGCGCGGCGGTTGCCGCCAGTCCCGCCGACGTCGCGACCGCGGACCTGATCAGCGTCACGGTGCTCGATGATGCGCAGGTGCGCGATGTGGTAGCCGAACTCGCCGCGCACGCCGCACCCGGCACCGTCATCGCCATCCACTCCACCATCGGCGAGAGCACCGCCGGCGAACTGGCCGAGCGTTATGCACCGCAGAGGATCAGCATCATCGACGCGCCCGTCAGCGGCGGTGCAGGCGCGGCCGAGAAGGGTCAACTCGCCACTATGGTGGGCGCGCCCCGACCCGTCTACGAGCGTGTCAAGCCCATCTTCAAACAATGGGCGTCGTTGGTGGTCCACGCCGGCGGGCCCGGCGCGGGAACGAGGATGAAGTTGGCTCGCAACATGATCACCTTCACCGCATTCGCCGCGGCCTGCGAGGCGATGACGCTGGCGGAACGGGCCGGGCTGAACTTGCAGGACCTCGGTCGGGTGGTCCGGCACACCGACGCGCTCACCGGGGGCGCGGGCGCGATCATGGTGCGCGACACCATGGCCGAACTCGGCCCCGGGCACTGGCTCCACGACACCTTCATCCACACCCGGTCGCTGGGCGAGAAGGACCTGGATCTTGTTCTCGCCCTGGCGGATTCCTTGGACGTGGAACTACCGCTGGCGCAGATCGCGCGGCGTGACCTGGCCGTGGGGCTGGGTGTGCCACACCCGGAGGAGTGATGATGGAACCCGAAGAAGTGACGATGGACTCCGGAGACGGCGGGATGGACCCGGTGCGCCGCAAGGGACTGGCGAAGATGAACGAGGTCTACGGGTGGGAGATGCCCGATATGCCCGGCGACTACTTCGCGCTGACCGTCGACCATCTGTTCGCCAACATCTGGAGCCGCCCGGGTCTGTCGATGCGGGACAAACGGATCATGACGCTGTCGGTGGTCACCGCGCTCGGGCTACCCGACCTGGCCGAGATCCAGGTGAACGCCGCCCTGCACAACTCCGAACTCACTCCCGCCGAACTGCGTGAGATGGCCCTGTTCATCACCCATTACGTGGGTTTTCCGCTCGGCTCGACGTTCAACGGGGTCGTCGAGAAGGTCATCGCGCGCCGCCAGGATTCCGCGCCGCGAGACTGACGGATCACCACCCCCCGACGGAGACGCTGAACGCGAACAATCCGACCGCCAGCACCGCCCCGCAGAGGAACAGGGTGCCCACGGCGAACGGCCAGCCGGTCCGGCGCCGGCTGAGGCGCACGACGGTGACCACCAGTCCGACGACGCCGATGGCGACGGCCGCGCCGACCGCACCCATCACCGACAGCACCGCGCCCTCGACGCTGCAACTGTCCGGCGGGCAGTAGTCCAGGAATGCCAGCATCATCAGGCCCATGAACCCGCACGCCGCGAGCATCAGGGCGGTCAGCACCAGCGCGATGATCGAGGCGACGCGGTCACCGGCGGTCGCCGCGGGGGTCGGCGGCGGCGGGTACTGGGGGTATTGCGGGTACTGCGAGTACGGGGGATACGGCGGGGGATGGCCCATGTCCGGATCGTAACGACGACCGGATGAACCCGTCCGTCGCTTCGCTAGGGTGTGTGCGTGCGCGTCCTTGTGATCGGATCCGGTGCCCGCGAACACGCCCTGCTTACGGCCTTGCGCAGGGACCCGGCGGTGGAGTACCTGGCGGTGGCCCCGGGCAACGCCGGCACGGCCGCGATCGCCGATCAGCACGATGTCGACGGCGCCTCGCCGGATGAGGTCACCGCGCTGGCCCGACGGCTCAACGTCGATCTTGTGGTCATCGGACCCGAGGGCCCCCTGGTCCGGGGAGTTGCCGACGCCGTCCGCGCGGCCGGAATCGCCTGCTTCGGTCCGTCCCGGGAGGCGGCCCGCATCGAGGGCTCGAAGGCCTTCGCCAAGGATGTGATGGCCGCCGCGGGTGTGCGCACCGCCGCCAGCGAGACCGTCGCCGACCCCGCCCTGCTCGACGCCGCCCTCGACCGATTCGGTCCGGCCGCCGGACAACCCGCCTGGGTGGTCAAGGACGACGGACTCGCCGCCGGAAAGGGGGTGGTCGTCACCGCGGACCGGGACACCGCCCGCGCGCACGCCGCAGAGGTGCTCGACGACGGGCACCCGGTGCTGCTGGAGTCCTTCCTGGACGGGCCCGAGGTGTCCCTGTTCTGTCTGGTCGACGGGGCGACGGTGGTGCCACTGCTTCCCGCGCAGGACTTCAAACGGGTCGGTGACGGCGACACCGGACTCAAC
>CAZRFC010000520.1:0-2706 GCA_964598975.1 uncultured Mycobacterium sp.
GGCGTTGTTCAGCCGGACGGCCGGATGCAGGCCGGCAATCTGCACCATTGCGGGGGCGTCCACGGGGACGTCGGCGTGGCCGGCTGCGATCACGCCCAGCACCAGCTTGCTTGCGCCGGTCGCCGCCGAAAACGGCAGCAGCTGTCCCTCGGCCAGGTTCGCCACGGTCGTATCGAGAATGACCACCTCGCCGGCGATGCGCGTGGCGCCGCTGCGGTTGATGGCCTTCACCCAGGCCGGCCGCACCAGGTTGGACAGTGTGTCCAGCCCGGCGGCCGCTACAGGGATTCCGCTCATGTGATTCCTCCTTACTGCGTCTGCAGCGGTCCGAAGCCCCACAGGCAGACCTGCCGCTGCCGCGAGTTCGCCATGCAGCTCAGCCAGAACTGCGTGATCTGGAAGATCGCATTCTGGAGCGGATGGGCCTCGACCGGCTTGACGTGCGGCGCCTTCTCCTTGTGGGGGATCAGGAAGAAGTTCATTAGGTTGAGGAAGAACAGCTCGCCCGTGTTGGCCGCCGTCAGGCTGGTCAGATCGCCGCGGGCCGTGTTGACCCTGGCCGTGGCGGGGATGCCGCCGGAGTCGAGTCCCAGGAACTCACAGAATTCGACTTCGATCCCGCGGAAGACCGGCGCGCCGCTGGCCGTGTCGCGGTTCGTCATGACGTCGGCCCGGTTGCGCGTCTCCTGGAGTTTCTCGAAGGCATCGACGGCGATCTCGTCGCCGATGATCTTGCGGCTGCGGGCCAGCTTGATCTGCACGTCGACGGCTCCGTCGGCCTGGGCGTACTTGAGGTTGCCCGGGTTGGCGAAGGCCGCGTAGCGCGCGGCGCGCTTCATCACCTCGAGCAGTTGCCCGGCGTGCGTCAGCCGCAGCGCGGTGTCGTGCGCGTGGTCCTTGTTGAGATTGTTCCCCAGCGGACCGCAGTAGCGGTTGAGCCAGTCGGGATAGGTCTGGGTCGAGATGCCGAACACGCTGGCGGTGCCATCGACGGCCAGGCCGGTGCGCGTGATCCAGGCCTTGATGCCGGGGAAGCGCCGTCGCGCGACGGCCAGGTCGTTGAAGTTGCCGATCGAATCCCAGAAGTAGGACTCGATCAGGTTGTACAGGTCCGTCAGGGCGACTTCCTGGCGGCCCTCCCAGAGGTCGAAGAGCTTCCAGCGGTCGGCGTCGTTCAGCTCCTTTTCCTCTTCGGCGATCGACGTGCGGGCCTCGAGGAACGACCAGTCGGCGGTGGCCTCGGCCGAGTGCTGGCCGGCCTTCAGCTCGCGCACGTCGAACGGCGCCACCGGCCCGGCGTAGTCGCCGCTCTTGATCAGGGTCTGAACGCGGACGTCCTTGCCGCCCTGCGGCTTGATGCCGCTGGTGCGGATCATTTCGTTGGCGATGTAGCTGTGGCCGAGCAGCTCGTTGCACATGAGCTGTTTCTTCTCGGCCGTCAACCATCGCGACAGCGTGAAGTTGAGAAAATCCACGCTGCCCTTGATGTCAAAGGCCATATTGGCCCCCCTGCGCGGGGATCGCGCGGTGATGCGGACTCAGACGGGGGGACGTCTGTCTGCGGAATCACACCGGGGGAGGTGTGCGGCCGGCGGCGCGTGGCCGCCGCGACGAAAAGGCTAGGCGCCGCTGGCGGCACCCTCGGCCTCCATGCGCTCGGCGAACTCGCGGAGCGATTCGCCGGGACGGGGACCGGCGGCCGACGCCTCGGAGCGGCCGCCCTGTTCGCTCATCGTGGAGCGTCGGGCCGCGGCGCGGGCCTGAGTCATGGCCGACGCCGCGCCGTGGTTTCGCGCGTGAGGATAGTGCAGCAGTTGGGCCGCTTCCTGCATCGCCCGCGCCAGATCAACCGGCTCGCCGGCGGCCTCGTAGGCCGCCAGCAATTGCCCGGCCTTGGCGTGCCAGGCCTGCCGCGTCTGGCGATTGGACGCCAGCTCGGGGAACTGCGCATCCAGCGTCTGATGGATAGCGCGCAGTTCGGCGACGTGATTGGCCACGGCCGCCTCGGTCGCCTGCTGGTCGGCCGCCTGAAAGCGCGCCCCGATCTGCGCCAGCGCCTGCTGCGTCGCCTGGTGCTGCTGGCTGAGCTGCTGCTCGATCGCCTGGGAGCGCTCCCACAGGATGCGTTCGGCCTCGGTCTCGAACTGCGGCGGCTGCGCGGCCGCCGCGCCGTTGCCGCCGGACACGGCCGCCAGGGCCGCCTGAAACCGCGGATTGCCCGCGATGGCCAGCAGCCGCTGCTCGTACTGCTGGATCGCCGCCGCCTGCTGCTGAATCGTGTGCGACTGCTGCTCGGCCCACTGCTGAACGTCATCCCGCCAAGCGGCGATCTGCGACAGCCGCTCTCCCAGCGGGCCGCGAACCGCCTCGGGCAGCTCGGCCGTGGCCAAGCCGAACTGGCCGAACAGATCGTCAGGGGCCGCGGCCGCGTCGCCGGCGGGCGTCTGCGGCCGCGAGGTTGCGCCGTCGCCGGCGGAGGCGTCATTCATGACCTCATCGAAGGCCGCCTCGGCCGTCGCGCGCAGCGAGGTCGCGGGCGACGAGGCGTCCGGCGCGGCGTCGGAGGCCGCCGCGCCGGCGCTCTCCTCGATCGAAGCCTGTTGTGCCTGCTCGTCCGGCATGCGACTCCTCCGCTAAGCCACGCGCGCATTCTTGCGGACGCCGGGCGCCTTGTCCAGTGCCCGCGGCGGCTGCTCTTCCGCCGCC
>CAZRFC010000521.1:0-2701 GCA_964598975.1 uncultured Mycobacterium sp.
GCCCAGCACCTCGATCCCCAAGCCGCCCGTCTGGTGCGGCTACTGGCCGGCGGTGCTGCCCTCGCGGTGCTCGCCGGTGACCCGAACCAGGCGGTGTTCGGTTTCCGCGGCGCCGATAGCGACCTGCTGCGCGCGCGGACGCCGGCGGTCGAGCTCACCACGTCGCACCGCTGCGCCCCGGCGATCGCCCGGGCCATCAGTGGGGTGGCGGCGCGGCTGCCCGGCTCGGTGGGCTGGCGCACGATGGAGGGCAGCGGTGCGGGCGGCAGCCTGACGGTGCGGGTGGCCGCCTCCGCTCACGCCGAGGCGGCACTGGTCGCCGACGCGCTGCGTCGCGCCCATCTGATGGACGGTGTGCCCTGGTCACAGCTCGCGGTGATCGTGCGGTCGGTCTCCGCCGCGGCCGCACTTCCGCGCGCGCTGGCCGCGGCCGGTGTGCCGGTGGACCTGTCGCCGTTGACGGGCCCGGTCGCCCATCAGCCGGCCGCCAGTGCGTTGCTCACCGTGCTCGCCGCCGCCGGCGGATCGCTCGACGACGGCACGGCCGAGGCGCTGCTGACCGGGCCGATCGGCCGGCTGGATCCGGTGTCCCTGCGCCAGTTGCGCCGGGCGCTGCGCCGCGCCGGCACCGATCTGGCCACCGTGCTCACCGGACCGGCCCCGTCCGTGCTCACTGGACGGGTCCCGTCCCTGCCCGCCGGCCTGGCCGCGCCGGTGAAGAAGGTGCGCGCGGTGCTGACGGCCGCCCGCCGGGCACAGCGCAGCCACCGCGACCCGCGCTTCACCCTGTGGCAGGCGTGGGAGCGCAGCGGCCTGCAGAAGCGCTGGCTGGCCGCCGCTGAACGGGGCGGCTCCGAGGGTGCCGCCGCCGAACGTCACCTGGGCGCGGTGACCGCCTTGTTCGACATCGCCGACGACTACGTCGCGCGCACCGCGGGCGCCTCGGTTCCCGGTCTGCTCGACCACGTGGCTGCCCTGCAACTGGCCCGGCCCGCTGCCGAGGCGGTCCCGGCCGGCGAGACCGTCGCGGTGCTCAGCCCGCACGCCGCACTGGGCCGGGACTGGGAGATGGTGGTGATCGCCGGGGTCCAGGAGGGCTTGTGGCCCAACAGCACTCCACGTGGGGGAGTGCTGGCCACCCAGCGGTTACTCGACGCGATCGATGGTCATGGCGACGAGGTGTCGGCGCGGGCACCCGTGCTCGCCGACGAGCGCCGACTGCTCATCGCGGCGATGGGGCGGGCCCGTCGTCGGCTGCTGGTGACCGCGGTCGACAGCGACGGCGGCGACGACGCGGCATTACCGTCACCTTTCATCGCCGAACTGGCGCGGTGGGCCACCGATCCGGCCGCCACCGAGCCCCCGGTTCCGGTCCATGCCCCGCCGGTGCTGTCCCCGGCGGCGGTGGTCGGCCGGCTGCGGGCGACGGTGTGCGCTCCCGAGGGCGTGGTCGACGGTGCCCGCCGCCGATCTGCGGCAATCCAACTCGCGCGGCTGGCCGCCGCGGGGGTACCCGGCGCGAACCCGGCGGAATGGCACGGACTGACCGATATCAGCACCGAGGAACCGCTCTTCGCCCTGGAGTCCGGAGAAGACTCGGGAGAAGACTCGGGAGAAGACAACTCCGTCACCCTCAGCCCGTCCACCCTGCAGACACTGTCGGACTGCCCACTGCGCTGGCTGGCTGAACGCCACGGCGGCACCGGGCCGCGCGAGCTCACCTCCACCTTGGGCTCGGTGGTGCACGCCCTGGTGGCAGGCCCGGCCCGCAGCGAAACCGTGATGACCGCCGAGCTGGAAAGACTCTGGGCGGCACTTCCTTTCGACTCGCCCTGGTTCGCCGCCAACGAACTCGAACGGCACCGCGCCATGCTCTCGGCGTTCGTCGCGTGGCGGGCTGCCACCCGCCACGAACTGACCGAGGTGGGTACCGAGGTCGACCTCGACGGCACTGTCGTCGACGCGGCTGACGGGCTGCCGGCCGTGCGGGTGCGCGGCCGTATCGACCGTCTCGAACGGGACCCGCAGGGACGGCTCGTGGTCGTCGACCTCAAGACGGCCAAAACCCCCGTCACCAAGGACGATGCCCAGAGCCACGCCCAGTTGGGTCTCTATCAACTCGCCGTGGCGGCCGGACTTCTCGGCGCCTCCGGCGGGTCGGATGGTGAACGGGATGGTGGGCAGGATGGTGAGAGCGTTGCGGAACCCGGTGGTGGTCGGCTGGTCTACCTCGGCAAGCCCACCACGGCCGGCGCCACCGAACGCGAGCAGAACGCGCTCGCCCCTCAGGATGTCGCCGAGTGGCGTGACACCGTCCGCACCGCAGCGGTGACCACGGCCGGCCCACGGTTCACCGCCCGGGTCAACACCGGCTGCGCACACTGCCCGATCCGGCCGTCCTGCCCCGCCCACGCACCGGAGGAGCCATGACCGGAGCGCAGGGTGACGCGGTGAGATTCAGCCCCGCCGAGCTGGCCGACGCACTCGGGCTGCCCGCACCCACCGCCGAACAGGCCGCGGTGATCGCCGCGCCACCAGGCCCGCTGGTGGTGGTGGCCGGTGCCGGTGCGGGCAAGACCGAGACGATGGCAGCGCGGGTCGTGTGGCTGGTGGCCAATGGTTATGCCGCGCCCGATCAGGTGCTCGGCCTGACGTTCACCCGCAAGGCCGCCGGCCAACTGCTGCGCCGGGTGCGCTCCCG
>CAZRFC010000522.1:0-2679 GCA_964598975.1 uncultured Mycobacterium sp.
TAGTTGCAGATCGAAGCTGCGGGTGGACTTGGTGTCCGGGTCGAAAGCCATGTACGAGGTGACGTTGGCCTCGGCGTGCTCGCCGTTGACCACGACCTCGTCGATGCTGGCCACGACCGGATATTGCCTGGCGGCAGACACTTTTGCGTAGGTGTCGGCCCACGTTTTGTCGTCGTAGTCGGCGTAGGTCTGCTGGGTTTGGCCGCAGGTCACGGTTCGCAAGGTCGCCAGATCGCCATCCCGAACCGCCTTATCGAACGTCTCGATGGTGGACCGCACCGCGTTCTCCCGTGCTGCCTGGGCGGCCTGCGAGCGTTTGACCAGCACAAGTCCGACGATCGCCGCTGCGGCCAGCGCAGCGACCAGCAGCAGGATCGGGATGAGCCAACTCGGGCGCTGCGGCGTCCCGGGCGGAATGGCCTGCGGGATTGCCGCCCGCACCCGCGGGCTGGAGGGAAATGCGTGTGTGGGTGCGGCGATGAATTCGGTCTCATCGTCGGGAATCCGGTCGATGATCTGTGTCGAGCCGGCGTCGAAACCCGGTGCGGTGTAACGTCGTTCGTCGTTTGCCGAAGCGGGGGACAACGACTCCCCGGACACCTCGGTGGGAATCTCGATCACCTCGGTCACCGGATCGTGATCCACCTCCGGCGGGTCAGCCGGTACCTCGGCGCGCCGACGGCCTTCCTGATGGCTTTCGTCGGGGCCGGTCCCTGACGGGTTGGACATGACCTGCTGCAATCCCTCCTGATATCGGTACCCCACGACCCTAGCGGGTCGGTCCGACTCCGAGCCCTCAGCAACTCCGGCGCGGTGTTGGTCCCGGTGTTACTCCCGGCCGGTGTCCACCGGCACAATGACCCCATGACTTCCTTCGGTGACCTCATGGGTCCTCCACCGGTCCTGCTTCCCGGCGACAGCGAGGCCGAAGCCGCACTGGACGCCGGTGAGCATGCGGCCATCGTGGCGGCTGCCCACCCCGCGGCCTCGGTGGCCTGGGCGACGCTGGCCGAGGAGGCGCTGACCGAGGACAAGGCGATCACCGCCTACGCCTACGCGCGCACCGGATATCACCGCGGCCTGGATCAGTTGCGGCGCAACGGCTGGAAGGGTTTCGGCCCGGTCCCTTACGGCCACGAGCCCAACCGCGGTTTCCTGCGGTGTGTGGCCGCCCTGGCCCGCGCCGCCGACGCCATCGGCGAGACCTCGGAGTTCGAGCGCTGCCGCGATCTGCTCGACGACTGCGATCCGACGGCCCGCGCCGAACTCGGATTGTCCTAGGCCGGTCGGTCTAGAGGTCGCTCTGCTCCGGGCAGTCCGGCGCCGAGCCGGGTGGTTCCACCTGGACGGTGGCGTGGCCGAGGCCCCGTGCCGCCAGTACCGCCCTGGCGTCCTCGAGGACGTGGTCTGATCGTCCGTCGGTGCTCAGGTGTGCGGTGGCCATGTCCCGGCCCGGTACCAGCGTCCACACATGCAGGTCGTGCACCTCGGTGACCCCGTCGACCGCCGCGAGCGCCGACCGCAGTTCGTCGACGTCGATGTGCTTGGGCGAGGACTCCGAGAGAATGTGCAGCGCCGCGCGGGCCAGCGAAATGGCTCGCGGCAGCACCCACAGAGCGACCAGCACGGCCACCACGGTGTCTGCGTATGGCCACCGTGTTGTGACGGTGACGATGCCGGCGATCAACACCCCGACACTGCTGACGGCGTCGGCCAGCACTTCCATGTAGGCGCCCTTGACCGCCAGGCTGCCCTCCGAATGGGATCGAAGCAGAAGCACCACAATGACATTGGCGATCAGGCCGGCCAGCGCCACCAGGATCATCGGCCAGCCGGGGATGTCCGGCGCCTGGCCCAACCGCTCGAATGCCTCGTAGAGGATGAATGCCGCGACGCCGATCAGCAGAACGGCGTTGGCGACCGCGGTGAACACCTCGGCGCGGTGCCAGCCGTAGGTGCGGGCCGCCGACTTCGATCCCCGGCGGGCCAGCGTGACCGCCGTCAATCCCATGAACAGCGCCACCAGGTCGGTGAGCATGTGTCCGGCATCGGCCAACAGAGCCAGCGAGTTTATCGCCAGAGCGGTGACCAACTCGATGAGAAAGAACACCCCCAGGACCGCTGAGGCGACGAGCATCCGGCTGACCCGGGAATCCGCCCCGCCGTGGCTGTGTCCGGCTCCCATGGCGTGGAATATATCGCCGCGCGCCGACTTACGGCCCCGGCACGTGTTACCTAAGGCCCTAAGGCCGGTTCACCGCCTGAATTAGCGTGAGATCCAGTGCGGCAGCGGCGAGGGGGATCTGGGGGATGACCGCTGCCGCACTGTCATAACCCGGTCTGTAGCCAGTCCGACCAGAACCGGGTCAGGTCCATTCCCTCGAATGCCAACCCGGCGGGCACTCCGAACAGGTTGAACAGCGAGAACACTCCCGCGAAGAACCACCGGTTGAGGCCGGGTGCCAACAGCACGACCAGCAGGATGAGGAATCCGAATTGTTTGGCCGGTTCGATGGTGCGCCGGGTGGACGCGCTCAAATGCGGCTCCAGCGCCGCATAGCCGTCCAGGCCCGGGACCGGCAGCAGGTTGAGGATCAGGGCGGTCGCCTGCAGGAACGCCAGCAGCGCCAGCCCGGACACCAGGGCGAGGCCCTCCAGCCCGAGCCTCGCCAGCGCCAG
>CAZRFC010000523.1:0-2667 GCA_964598975.1 uncultured Mycobacterium sp.
GTCGCTGTCCTCCGCGGTTCTGGTGGCCAACAACCTGCGCGACATCCCGACCGACCGGGTGGCGGGCAAGATGACCCTGGCCGTCCGACTCGGTGACGCCAGGACCAGGGTGCTCTACCAGGTGCTGCTCGGGGTCGCAGCGGTGATGACGCTGATCCTCATGCGGGCCACCCCGTGGTGCGCGGCGGGTTTTCTGACGCTGCCCCTGGCGGTGAAGGCCGCTGGGCCGGTGCGCGCGGGAAGCGGCGGCCGCGACCTGATCCCGGTGCTGCGTGACACCGGCTTGACGATGCTGGTGTGGTCGATCGCGGTGGCGGCCGCGCTGGCCCTGCACTGACCTATTTTTCAAGCTGACCGAGCGAAGGAGCGACAAGGATGGCAGCGGACAAACTGATCTCGAGCGGCAGCCCCTGGGAGGCCTCGATCGGCTACTCCAGGGCGACCGTCGCAGGCGAGTACGTCCACGTTTCGGGCTCGACCGCCAGTGTCGGCGGCGAGGTGAAACATCCGGGCGACGCCTATGGGCAAACGCTGGTGGCCCTGAACGACGTCGTCGCCCCAGCACTGGCCCAAGTCGGCTACTCGCTGGCTGACGTGGTGCGCTCGCGGGTGTATCTGGTCAACGCGTCTGACGTCGACGCCGTGGCCAAAGCCCACGGCGAGGTGTTCGGCGAGATTCGGCCGGCCGCCACCATGGTCGCCGGGGTGACGATGGTCGACCCGAAGATGTTGGTGGAGATCGAAGTCGACGCCTGGAAGCGCAGCTCCTAGCCGATTCGGCGCGCTTTTCGTCGCTGAGTGGGTGTTGCGCGCCGAAATCGCGGGCGGGGCGGGGGGCGTTACTCGGGCTGCTCGCCGCGCAGCCGGGCCTGCAACTGCTCGCGGTCCGCGCGACGGCGTTCGTCGACCACGGCGATCCCCGCGGTGGCACGCCGACGCAGCGGGGCCAGCAGCCAGATACCCAGCGGCAGCGCGATGACGATCGCGAACAGCATCGCCACCACGAGCGGAAGCTGGACGCCGATCAACTGCGCCACATAGAAGATGGCCGCGGTCAGCACAGCCACCAGGGCCAGCCGGGCCAGCGTGTAGACGACGACGTCACGCACCATGCTGCCGGTCGTTCCGTCGGCCTGATTTTCCGTCACGGCCGGAAGCCTACCGACGCGCGTATATTCGGACCAAGGAGGTGTTCACCAGTGCTTTATCTGTTGCTCATCCTGGTTGTCGCCGCAGTGGTTTACGTGGCCTTCCGGGCGATCCGGGCGAACGGACGTCGTCCCACCACCCGGGTAATCGGGCCCGACGACGACCCGGACTTCCTCTGGCGGCTCAGCCACGGGGACAACAACCCGCGCTAGTGCGGGCAACCGGCTCGGGCCGTCAGACGCCCGCGTAGGAGTGCAGCCCGACGGTGACCAGGTTGATGAAGAACAGGTTGAACACCATCGCGACGAAGCCGACGATGTTGATCCACGCCGCCTTCTTGTCGCGCCAGCCCGCCGTCGACCGGGCGTGCAGGTAGGCCGCGTACACCACCCAGGCGATGAACGACACCGTTTCCTTGGGGTCCCAACCCCAGTAGCGGCCCCAGGCCTCCTCGGCCCAGATGGCACCGAAGATCACCCCGAAACCGAACACCGGGAAGCCGAAGACGGTGGTGCGATAGGCGATCCGGTCCAGGGTCTGGGCGTCCGGGAGTTTGGCGACGATGCGGGCCAGCTCTCCTTGCGCACCCGGTTCGCCGAAGCGGGACATCTTCAACAGGAACAGGATGCTGGCGACGCCGCCGACCAGGAACACCCCCGACCCCAGGCTGACCACCGAGACGTGGATCGGCAACCAGTAGGACTGCAGCGCGGGCATCACCGGGGCGGCGTGGGTGTAAAGCCACTTGCCGGAGACCGTCAGCAGCACCAGAACCGGCACCAGCACGAACACCCACAGCGCGCGGTACTGCGGTTTGCGCAACACCACCGCCGCGGCCACCAGTCCGCAGAAGCAGGTGAGGTTGATGAACTCGTACATGTTGCCCCACGGCGCCCGACTGGTGGCCAGCCCGCGCAGGACGATGCACGCCAACAACAGCAGGATGCCGAGATAAACCAAGCTCAACCCGGATCTGCCGAGACGTTCCGACAGCGCGGGGGCGGGGGCCTCGACGACGACGCCCGGCCGGTCGGCGTCGGAGGCCACACCGCCGGCGGCCACCAGCTCGCGTTCCTCGACGCGGCGGCCCCGACTGGAGGCCATCTCCACGGCCAGCAGCAGAAGCGCCAGGACGAGAACGACGACCGACGCGGTGAACGCCCAGTCCGAATACCGGGCCAGGCCGAGATCAATGTCGGTACTCATGCGCGATCCTCCGTCAAAACCTGCCGGGCCAGCTTGTCCAACTCCTCGCCCCACCCCGAATTGTCGGTGCGGGCCAGACCACCCAACTCGACGTTCACGGTACCTGGAGTGCCCGACCCCATCGCCGGTGTGATCCGGGCCCACACCCTGCGGCGGCGAACCAGCAGGGACACCAGCAGGCCGCCCATCATGGTGTTGACCACCCGCATGCTGCCCGTAAAGCCCGGGACACCCACCAGGACCATGTAGCAGGCGCCCGCCAGGTTGGTGAGCTGCACCCCCCAGAACAGGCGCGGGCGCTCAAAGATGCGC
>CAZRFC010000524.1:0-2665 GCA_964598975.1 uncultured Mycobacterium sp.
GGAGGGATGTGTCTGCCCGGATTCATCGACGCCCACAACCACCTCGCGTCGATGGCGTTGAGCAAACTCGGCGTTAACCTGTCGGGCATCGTCGGGCGGGACGCGGTGCTTTCCGCCGTTCGGGAATGGGTGGCCGCCCAGCCCGCCGATGCCCCGCTGCGGGGACACGCGTGGATGCCGGACTCGTTCGAGGAGCGTTCGCCGCGCCGGGAGTGGCTCGACGAGATCACCGGTGACCGGCCGATGTACCTGTTCTCCGCCGACGGGCATGACATGTGGTTCAACACCGCGGCGATGCGCGATGCCGGCGTCGGACGGGACACCCCCGATCCGGATCCGGGTGCGCAGTACTGGATTCGCGACCCCGACGGGACGCCGACCGGGCATGGTGTGGAGGGGGCACCCACCATTGCCATCGTCGTCGGGCAAAACCTGTTTTCCGCCGAGAATGTTCGCGCCGCACAACAACTCACCCTGCAACCGGCTCCGGCCTGGGGGATGACGGCCTACTTCGAGGCGGGAACCATTGTCGGGATCACCAGTGAAGATTCCCGCTGGGTCTTCGAAGATCTCATCGCCCAGGACCGGGCCGGCGCTCTGCCGGTGCGGGTGGTCGGCTCCTACTGGACCCGCACCCCGCAGGACGACCCGCTGGCCATCGCCGACGGACTGGCCCGCTGGAACCGGGAGCTACGCTCCGAGCACGTCCAGATCAACACCTGCAAGCTCTGGGCGGACGGCACCTTCATGAGCGGAGGGGCCCTGCTGCTGCAGCCCTGCTGCGGGCACGGCGTCGACGACTTGGGAACCATGACCTTCCCCGCTGAGAACATCGAGGCCCAGATCGAGGCGGTGCAAGCCGCCGGATTCGACATGCACATCCACATCGACGGCGACGGTTCGGCGCGGGTGGTGCTCGACGCCTACGAGAAGGCCCTCGGTAAGCCGGGCAGCGCGGGGAGGCGCCATGTGCTGGCGCACAACTCGATAGTCGACCCCACCGACATCCCCCGCTACGCGCAGATGGGCATCATCGCCAACTGCACACCGCTCTGGGGAACCGATTACAACGGCCAGTACCGCGAGATCTACACCACCCTGCTGGGCGCCGACCGGGTCGAGGAACGGCTGTTCCCGTACGGCGATCTCGTCCGTTCCGGGGCCACCGTCACCTACGGCAGCGACATCCCCGGCGTGGACATCCCCGAGATCCCGCCGCTGATCCAGATCGAGGCGCTGGTGACACGCACCAGGCCCGGCCATCCCGACGAGGCGCCTCTGGTCGCCCGCCAGCGGATCGGATTGCACGACGCCCTGCGGGGCTACACCGCCAACGGCGCCTACCAGTTGCGCCTCGAGCACCGGACCGGAAGCCTCACCGCGGGCAGGGCCGCCGACCTGACAGTTCTGGGGGCCGACCTGTTTCGCGTCGACCCGCACGAGATCCACGCGGTCCCGGTGGTGTTGACGATGATGGACGGCCGTATCACCCACGACGCGCGGTGACGGGAGCGCGGTAATACTGATCCATGGCATTCACCGGGTGGCCCGTCGAGGCGGTCGAGTTCTACGAGGGGCTGGAAGCCGACAACTCCAAGGTCTACTGGCAGGCCCACAAGCAGACCTATGAGCAGCATGTTCGCGGGCCGATGGAGCAACTGCTCGCCGAACTCGCCGGTGAGTTCGGGCCTGGCAAGTTGTTCCGGCCCTACCGCGACGTCCGGTTCAGCGCCGACAAGACGCCGTACAAGACCACCTGCGCCGCCACCCTGGGAAGGGGTTACGTCTCGTTCTCCGCGGAAGGCCTGTCCGTCGGCGGCGGCCTATACATGCCCGACTCGGCGGCGCTGCAGCGCTACCGCACCGCCGTTGATCGCGAGAAGTCCGGCGCACAGTTGGCCGAGATCGTCGCCGACCTGCACCGCGCCGGATATCAGACCATGGCGCACGAGGTGCTCAAGACCGCCCCGCGCGGGTTCGACAAGGATCATCCCCGGATCGACCTGTTGCGACACAAGGGCATTGCGATGATGAAGAGCTGGCCGGTCGGGGCCTGGCTGGGGACCGCGAAAGCCAAGGACCGGGTGGTCGGCACACTTCGAGACGGCAAGCCGCTCAACGAGTGGCTCACCCGCTACGTGGACTGACATGCACGACCTGGTGGTGGTAGGTGCCGGGATCGTCGGCTTGGCGGTGGCCCGGGAGTGGTTGGCGCGCCGTCACGCCGACAACGTCGTCGTCGTCGAGCGCGAGAACGCCCCGGCCCAACACCAGACCGGGCGCAACTCCGGAGTGATCCACGGCGGCGTCTACTACCAGCCCGGATCACTGAAGGCCCGGCTGTGCGTGGAGGGCGCCCGGCTGATGTACCGGTACTGCGACGACAACGCGATCCCCTACGAGCGGTGCGGGAAGCTCATCGTCGCCCTGGATACCGACGAACTGCCCCGGCTCAACGACGTCGTGCGGCGCGACTTCGGCAGCCCGAGCTCCTCGAACAGCACCTGGGACAGCTGCTGCGGGGACCCGATGTTGAACTCGTGGCCGACGACGGCGTAGATCTCGCGCTCGATCTCCGTCAGCTCCTGCTGCATCTCGCGCGACATCGCCGCCAGCGGCGCCGGGTCGACGGCGACGCCGCACAGCTCCATGCGCGCCAGCACGC
>CAZRFC010000525.1:0-2649 GCA_964598975.1 uncultured Mycobacterium sp.
GGCCACGCCGCTGGTGATCCGCTCGATCCCCTCGGCCACGCCGGGGTTGGCGAACACCTTGGCCAGCGAGGCGCCGAAGTCGGCCTTGATCCGGTCCATGGTGTCGTCGAGCTTGGCCAGGTTGGCGATCTCGTCTTCGGTCAGGCGAGCGGGGGCCTTGGCCGCATCCGCCAGCGCCGCGCGCAGGTCGCCCGTGCGGCCGACGCTCAGCAGCGCCCGGCCGCCGCCGAGCGCGTTGACCAGGGCAAGCCGCTTCTGCGAGTCCTCGATCTTGTTCAGGCCGCTGACCACCAGGGCCATGATGTCCACCGAGTCGAGCATCCGCAGGTTGTTGGAGTGGACGTTGATGCCGATCGCGCGGAACGCCGCCTCCGCCTCGGCATTGCCGTCCCGCGCGTCCTGCAGCGCTTTGTTGGTGGCCAGGATGGCCATCTGGCCGTTGCGGAACTCCAGCCCCACCCCGGCCAGCACGCGGCGCAGGTCCTGCGCCTTCTCCGTGTTGATGCCCAGGGCGGTGGCCGCGTCGGTGATCTCCTCGCCGTAGGAGATCGCCGCGTTGGCCCCGGCCGCCAGCGCGCCGGTGATCCCGACCCCGACCATCTGCATCCGGGAGCCCACCGCGTCGAACGTCGCCTGGTGGCGCTGCACCACATCGGCGATACGGCTCAGGCCCGCGGGCGCGCGGCTGGGGATGTCCTCAATCTGGCGCGACAGGTGTTCCACGCGGTCGGCGGCGCGGTTGAATGCGGCCTCGAACCCCGTGGTGTCGGCGGTCAGTCGTGCCTTGACATCCCTCACCGCTCAGCTCCCGCCGCGGCCTCGGCCGCGTCCATCGCGCGGGCCACCGCCTCGGCCCGGATCAGGTCGTACAGCGCATCGAGCAGGTACGGGTCCATGCCCTGCTGCTCGGCCGGCGGCACGCCGTGCTCGGCCAGCCGCAGCACGCGCAGCGGCTCGGCGTAGGCCGCCGGCAGGGCTACCCGCTCGCCTCGGGCCCAGGGGACGAGGCGGTCGTCGAAGACGCGGGCGTACCCGGCGCCGTAGGGTCCGGCAGGCCCGCCTCCCGCGCGGCGTCGACGCGTGCCGAGCGGAACAGCTCCGCCCCGGCGCGCAGGCCAATGAGGAACAGGTCCTCGTGCCCCAGCGCCCACTCGAGCTCGGCCGGGTCGGTGACCGGCTGGCCCTCCTCGTCGACGATGCCCTCGATCCGCTGCACCATGCCGCTGGCCAGCAGCTCGCCGATCCGCTCGTACATGAGCGCGGCCCGCTCGCCGCGCGAGGCGTCCTTGTCGTCGGGCTCCATGCGGCACAGCGCGGCCCGCGCCGACGCCGTCGGCCGGCAGTGCAGCACGCGCCCCGCCCCCAGGTCGATCTCGAACGTGCGTCGCATCGGGGCTCCTTACGCCGGGGTGGTGATGGCCAGGCTGCCGGGCTGCGCGCGGAAGGCCAGGCTGTACTCAATGTCGCCGTCCTCCCGCTGGCGCAGTTGCTTCGGCCGGCGGGCGTAGGCGAGGTTGGAGTAGGTGAACGTCCGCGCGTCGGTGCCGCTCGCCCAGGCGTTGGACAGGGCGATCACGCTGGCGATGTTGTGCGCCGGCAGGTCGACCGTCGGGTCGAAGTCGGGCGGGGCCTTGACGACGTAGCTGAGCGCCAGCGTCTCCAGGCCCTGCTCGAAGGTCTGCGGCAGCCGCTCCTCGCCGGTCGTCTTGGCGTCCCCGCTGGTGGTCAGCGTCTCGTTGTTGTTGACCTCGAGGTCCACCCCCACCACCGACACCCCGGAGCCGCCGAGGGTGATGGTGGTGTCGGCGTCCCACAGGGTCTTGCCCACGGCCGCGATGGGCGACAGGCCGGCGTTGTCCACCAGCACCGGCTTGCGGCACAGGAAGTCGAACGTGCCGGTCCACGAGGAGCCCGCGCGCCACCGGAGCTGCATCCGGTTGAGGAGGCATTCGGTGCAGTTGGTGTAGCCCAGGTCATCGCCAAGCTGCACCTCCTGCGCGGCGTTGAGCGTGCCCTTGGGGTAGGCGCTGCGCAGGATCTCGTCGATCAGGTCGAACGCCGCGGGCAGCAGCTCTCCCTCGAACGACGGGGAGCAGACGAGGATGCCCGCCTGGTCGACGTTGACCGCGCCCGCGCCCAAATGCTCCTGCCAGCCAGGGTCGATGTCCGCCTGCCCGCCGGTCGGGATCACCGGGAGGCTGTAGTCGCCGCTCGCGGCGTTGCGCCACTTGAGGGCGGTGAGCGTGCCTCGTGCCATGTCTGCCTCCTAGACCGTGACGGTCAGGTCGAAGTCCAGCATCCGATAGGTGCGGGCCTCATCCCACACCGGCCGGATGTCCGCGCGCTCAAAGCTCTGCGTGACCCCGAAGCGGTGCTGCTCGCCCTCGTGGGTGACGGTCATCTTCTGCGTCACGAGCTGGCCGCGAAGGGCTTCCATCACCTCCCAGGCCAGCCCGTACTCCGCGTCGTCGTCGGCCACCACGGGATAGAGCGCCTTGACCCGCAGCGTGGCCTCGTACTGGCGCACCGCGAAGCCGCTGCCGTGCTGCGTGACCGTCCCGCCGCGGGCGCAGACGAAGATGAACCGGCCGGATGTCTTGCCCGCCGCCTCGGCCGGGTTGGCGCGGATGCCGCGCAGGACGGTGAACG
>CAZRFC010000526.1:0-2642 GCA_964598975.1 uncultured Mycobacterium sp.
CGACCAGGCGTGCAGCTGCCCAGCGAGCAGCAGGCCGGCCAGGAGTTCGGCGGGGTCGCTCAACACCCGGCCCGCTGGCCCCTGGAACGACTTGCGGTGGTGTTCGCCGCGCAGCCAGTGCTTGAGCCTGCGCCGCTCGCGCAGGACTTCGAAGTCGCACAGCACCAGGTCCGGCGACGTGCTGCGCACGATGCGCTGCAATTCGGCCAGGGCACCGGGACGCAGCTTGTCGTCCGCATCGAGGAACCACAGGTACTCGCCCCGCGCTTCTTCCAGCAGCGTGTTGCGCGCCGCACTCAGGCCGCGGTTGTGGCCATGCCGGCGCACATGCAGTGCCTGTGGCCAGCGCGCGGCCAGCCGCGCCAGCAGCTCGGCCGAGCCGACGTTCGAGCAGTCGTCCACGACCACCATTTCGACGCCTTCAACGCCCTGGGCGAACACCGACTCCACGCATTCGGCCAGGTACGCCACCGCGTTGTAGGCGGGCACTAGCACGCTCAGCCAGGGCGTGGGCGTGGGCAGGCTGCTCACGGCTTGGGCTCCGCAGGCGCGGCCGGCTGCAGCAGGCGCGCAAAGAGTGCTTCGTAGCGCGCGCGCATCTGCGGCAGCCCGTAGTGCGCGACGGCGTCGGCGCGGGCCTGCCGGGCCAGGGCCGCCGCGTGGTCGGGCCGGGCCAGGAGCTGCTGTAGCGCATCGGCCAAGGCACCGGGATCGGCTTCCGGTACCAGCAGCCCGTTGCGCTGGTGACTAATCACGTCTTCCACCCCAGTGACGGCACTGGCGACCACGGCGCATCCAGCCGCCATGCCCTCGATGAGGGCGAGCGGCATGCCCTCGTAATGGGTGGAAAGCACGCACACTTGGTGGGCCATGAGCAGGCCGGGAACGTCGCTGCAACTGCCGAGGAACCGCACCTGGTCCTGCAGGCCGAGCTGGCGGCACAAACGCTCGGCCTGGAGCAGCGCCGAGCGCTTGCCGCCCCCGGCCAGCAGCAGCGGCGGCCTGAGCCCGCGCGCGCGCAGCAACGCCAAAGCGCGCAGCAGGCTGGCGTGGTCCTTTTGCCTGGAAAACCGCGCCACCATGACGACGCCAGGCTGGCGCTCCGCGAACGGGTGCTGGTCGGCATCCGCATAGGCTTCCAGGCGCACCCCGTTCGGGATGGCCAGGGTTCGCGCCGGCTCGACGCCACGTGCCAGCAGCGCGCCGCGCACCCCTTGCGACACGCCCACGATCGCCTGGGTGCGCTTGGCCAGCCAGAGCATCTGGACCTTGCGCCACCAGGAATACCGCTCGCGCGAGTTGTGTTCCACGTGCACCAGAACCGGCACGCGCGCCAGCAGGCCGGCGTAGCGCCCCCAGAGGTGCTCGCTGAAGCCGTGCGCCACCAGGAGGTCGGGACGAAACCGGCGGCACTGCCGCACCAACTGGAAAATGGTGGCGGCGTGCGACCACCCTGGAACGACTTCGACTTCCAAGCCTTCGGCGCGCAACGCTGCGATCCGCGCCGGATCGGTCTGGCGTTTGCGCCGCAGCACCAGCAAGGGGTCGAAGCGGCCGCTCGCGCGGTGCGCGCGCACGAGGTCCACAGCGACCTGGGTGGCGCCCGAGAACCCGCCGGTGACGAAATGCAGGACCCGTGGTGGGCGTACCGCACTGCCGTTCATGCCAGCACCTCCGCCACGGGCAGGCTGGCCAGCTGGCGCTCCAGGGAGTGCAATGCCGCCCAGCACAGCATCAGCATGAACAGGTAGAACATGATGCCGCTGTTGTGCGCAAAGAATACCTGGGTCAGTCCGAAGCCGACGTAGAGAATGGGCACGCAGGTGCCGCACAGGCGCAGCGCCAACGCGTGCGCACCCAGGGCGGCATCACGGCGGTAGTTCCGCATGCGCGACGCCAAAGGGGCGAACATGGCGATGGGCAGGGCATAGAACAGCAGCAGCACGAGCGGCCCTGCCACCCCCAGCTTGACCCACTGGTCCAGGAACTCGTTGTGCACGAATTTGTATTCGACGATGGAGCGGTGGTATTGCCCGGCCTCGGCGCGGCGCGCCTTTTCTGCCATGTAACCAGCGAACCCCCAGCCCAGCAGCGGGCGCTCCCGCGCAATATCCCAGGCGAACCGCCAATGCTCCAGGCGCTGGCCGACCGAATTGCCCGCGTCGCCGCGCTGTTCGTAGCCCTGGACTTCCTGCTCCATGAGCTTCCAGCGCTCCTGCAGCACACCGCGGTTGGCGACGGACAGCAGCAGCACCAGCGCGACCACGCCCAGGCTCACCACCTTGAAGACGCGCCTCTGGTGCAGCGCCAGCCAGCCCAGCAGCACAGGGAGCGCGAGGAGCAAGGCCAGCCATCCGCCCCGCGACTGCGACAGGACCGAGGCGTTCAGCCCCGCCGCCACGCCAAGCACGCACAGCACACGCGGGGCCCAAGCCATGTGCGCCCACACCGCGCCGGCATACAGGGCCAGCATCGCGGCCATGCACAGGGCGAGATTGCCGTACTGGATGGCATTGGTATGGCCCCAGGCGCGCTCGGCATGCAGGCCATACATTTGCCAGACCGCAATGGCGCCAGCCCCCACCGTGCCCACCACCAGCCCGGCGAGCAGCGCCTTCGGGCGTGGCGGAAATACCGTCACG
>CAZRFC010000527.1:0-2639 GCA_964598975.1 uncultured Mycobacterium sp.
GTCGCAGCCGGCCACCACGGCACAGGACAGAGCCAGCAACGCCGCAACCCCGATCAGCGCCGGACGTACGGCGTCGATGACCCACCGAGGAAGGCCGAGACGGGCAATGACGCGTGACTTCACCTGCGGCCAGACCCCGATTACCGCGCCCAGGCCGTGGACGACGGCCACCCCCGCGAACGCCCGCAGCGCGTTCGGGGTCTGGAGATCGGTCAGCACCGAGGCGGCATCGTGGACCACAGCCAGCGCAACGGCAGCGACCAACAGCGGGCCACCGACAGCTGAAGCGACGATCCAACGGATCACGAACCACGAGCAGCGCGCGGGGGTGATCTGGGCAGTGGCCCGCGCCGTCGCCCACACCATCAGAGCCACCGGGGCAAGCGGCAGCACACCGAGTTGCTGACCGGCGATCGAGATCGGCACCTGATGGACGGCCAGCCACAGGCTCGCGACCGCGCCGAGCGTGCCGGTGAGGTCACTGTTGGCGACCACAAGCTGGACCAGCGTGATGGCCGCGATGATGACGACGGCGACGAGCGCGGGGCCGAACGCGACCCGAACCAGGTCACGCGGCTGCGGGGCACCGGGCGCCATCGGTGCCCTGCTCTGAGTCCTCGTCACTCGTCGAAACGGTGTGGCTGAACGCTAGTGCGCGACGTCAGGGCTGGTTGGAACCAGAAGCGGAGCCGGAGGACTCCGCCGACGGGTTCGGGCCCGACGGTGGCTGCTGCGCCGAGCCCGAAGGGGGCGGCGTGTAGCTGGGGAACCCGGTGGGCGGGGTGTCCGGGGCGCTGGTGTCGGGAACGGTGTAGCCACCTGCCGACCCGGCACCGGCGGGATACCCCGGATATTGGGTCGGGTAGCCGGCGCGCTGCGGGGGACCCTGAACACCGGGCTGGCCGTAGAAGCCACCGGGCGGGGGGCCGTACTGGCCGTACTGGTCGTAACGCGGTCGAGCGGGCGGGGCGCTGAGCACGCCGGCCTCGAAAAGCAGGGCGGTTACCGCGGCGCCTGCTTGCAGCAGGGTGAACAGCAGGACCAGCCACAGCGCCCAGCCGACGGAGACGCCGGAGGGCCGGTTGACGACCTGACCGATGACCAACAGCAATCCCAGGACGGCGGACACCGCGACGACCGCGGTGTAGGACCGGTCAGCCTTGGGCAGCAGTCCGACGGCCGCGAGCAACGCCGCGATCAGTGCGGCGACAGTCCAATAGCTCAGGCCGCTGGCGGTGAATTCCGCGCCACCGAACGGCCCCATCTCGGCGTTGATACTCAGCAGCGGACCGAAACTGGCCAGATATGCAGCCAGGCCGAGGACCACGACGCCCACGGACAGGTAGGCCGGGGCCCTGCCCGACGCAGCCGTCGGTGCCGGACCGGCAGGACCGCTGTAACCACCGGGTTGCTGCGGAGCCGGATAGCCCGGATTGGCGGGCGGGTAGGTCATGGTCTCTCCTCGGGGTGAGGGACTTGACGTCCGGAACCCACGCTAGCGCACGACACTGGGGCTACCGCTGATCCCACGCCCCCGCCGACGCCGTTTTACTACCCGGACACCCCGAGTGGCGAAGGGGTTGCCCGCCCCGCCTAGAACACGTTCTAATTCTGGTCATGGATTACGGGCTCGTGTTGTTCACCAGCGACCGCGGTATCGCTCCCGCCGCAGCCGCCAAACTCGCTGACGATCACGGGTTCACCACCTTCTACGTTCCCGAGCACACCCACATCCCGGTCAAGCGAGAGGCCGCCCACCCGACCACCGGTGACGAGTCATTGCCCGACGACCGCTACATGCGAACCCTCGACCCGTGGGTAAGCCTGGCGACGGCCGCCGCGGTGACCTCGCGGGTCCGGCTGTCGACGGCGGTCTCGCTTCCGGTCGAGCATGACCCGATCAGCCTGGCCAAGACCATCGCCACCCTCGACCACCTGTCCGGCGGCAGGGTCAGCGTCGGCGTCGGTTTCGGCTGGAACACCGACGAATTGAGCGACCACAATGTGCCTCCGGGCCGGCGGCGAACGATGCTGCGGGAATACCTCGAGGCCATGCGCGAACTGTGGACGCAGGAAGAGGCCGCTTACACCGGTGAATTCGTGAACTTCGGGCCGAGTTGGGCATGGCCCAAACCCGTTCAGCCCCATGTCCCGGTCCTCGTGGGGGCCGCGGGTACAGAGAAGAACTTCAAGTGGATCGCGCGCAGTGCCGACGGTTGGATCACCACGCCGCGCGACTTCGACATCGACGCCCCGGTCCGGCTGCTCAACGAAGTGTGGGCCGACGCCGGCCGGGCGGGGGCACCGCAGATCGTCGCTCTGGATTTCAAGCCGGTCCCCGAGAAACTGGAGCACTGGGCGCGGATCGGGGTGACAGAGGTGCTGTTCGGCCTGCCGGACAAGCCTGCCGACGAGGTGGCCGCCTACGTCGAACGGCTGGCCGGCAAGCTTGCAGCACTGCCCTAAGCCAGAACGGCTCGGTTCGTTTTTCCGTTGTGGCTAACGGCGATTCGTGCGCCCAAGGGCTCGCCCTCGCTGAGCGCAGCGACCAGTTCCGGATCGTCACCCAGCGCCAGGAAACGGCTGCCGTCGGAGTCCAGCCGGCCGACCACGATGCCGGTGCGCACCGGCCAGTCGTA
>CAZRFC010000528.1:0-2621 GCA_964598975.1 uncultured Mycobacterium sp.
GTAGGACCGGACACTGACTGCCGGAGGAGGTTTTGGTTGCCGACGCGCTCGCGAAGTCCGAGCGCGAACAGCCTATGGCTCGGGAAGGCGGGCATGATGGGCATGAGCCGGACCTGGGCGCTTGAGCTCGCGCGCGACAACATCACCGTCAACATGGTGGCCCCTGGCCCGATCGAGACTGATGCCTTCCGGAAAGCCAACCCGCCGGGAGCGGCGAGCACGGATGCGCTGCTGGCCGCTGTGGAGAACCGGGTGGTGCTGTTGGTCGCGGCCACCACCGAGAATCCGTCCTTCTCCGTCGTCGCACCGCTGCTGTCGCGGTCGCTCATCCTGCAACTTCAGCCCCTAGGCCCCGAAGACATCCGCACCGTCGTGCAGCGGGCCGTCACCGATCCGCGTGGGCTCAACGGCGCGGTCATCGTCGATGACGATGCGCTCGACCTGCTGGTCCAACTCGCCGCGGGCGACGCGCGACGAGCACTGACCGCGCTCGAGGTCGCCGCCGAATCGGTCGGCTCCCGCGGTGGAGCGATCACCGTGGAGGCTGTTGAGCAGTCACTGGACCGTGCGGCGGTCCGCTACGACCGCGACGGCGACCAGCACTACGACGTCGTCAGTGCCTTCATCAAGTCCGTCCGGGGATCCGATGTGGACGCCGCGCTGCACTACCTGGCCCGGATGCTGGTTGCGGGGGAGGACCCTCGATTCATTGCGCGCCGGTTGGTGATTCTGGCAAGCGAAGACGTCGGCATGGCCGACCCGGCCGCGCTCCCGACCGCGGTGGCGGCCGCGCAGACCGTTGCGCTGATCGGGATGCCTGAGGCCCAACTGACCCTCGCGCACGCCACCGTCCACCTGGCGACCGCGCCGAAATCGAACGCCGTCACCACCGCGCTGAGCGCAGCGATGAGCGACGTCCGCGCAGGCAAGGCAGGGCTGGTACCCGCCCATCTTCGCGACGGGCATTACTCGGGTGCCGCCAAACTGGGAAACGCGCAGGGCTACCGATATCCCCATGACGACCCGGATGGCGTTGTGGCCCAGCAGTATCCGCCCGACGATGTGGTGGGGACCGACTACTACCGACCCTCGACCCACGGCGCCGAACGGGAGATCGCCGGCCGTCTGGGAAAACTGCGGGCCATCATCCGGCGGAAGCGCTGACTCAGACCATCTCCGGGACCTGCAGCCCGGCGATCGCCAATTCGAACTCGCCTACGTCGATCTGCTCGGCACCCAGATCGCGCAGGCGCGACGTACGAAGCGAACGGGCCGCGTCGCGGTTGTTGTCCATGTTCTCGGCGCCGTCGTACGTGGCCGACACCACCGCCCGCCGCGATCCTGGCTGCGCCATCACGCTCGCACTGCAGAACCCGTCTAGGTCCTCGATCGCCGGCAGGACCGTCGAGGTGTAGAAATCCAAAGCCTGACTGAACCGATCGGGCCGTACCTTCAGCCAGGTGGCCCGGACCCGGGCGCCCTCACTGGCATGGCACTTGCGGTGCACAGCGGCGATATGCCATTCGTCCACCGAGGCCACGCCGCCGAAGGCCTCGGCTGCCCGCGCGCGAACCGGTTCCAATGCCCGTGCGCTGGCCTGCATGGCGTCCTCGCTGTCCCACGCCGTTGTGGTTATGCAACGGCCAGACTCCCTGTCGACGAGCAGTGACAGCCCGACGAACCCCGGCATGGTCTGGAGGGTCGGTATCAATTCGTCGCCTGTGTAGCCGATGCCGGTGTCGATCTTGTCGGGTCGGGCCTGAACTGTATCTGATCGCGCGTACACGGCCGACTCCTCTGCGGTGTCGTGGCAGCGCCCCGGCGGCGCCACCGGTTCACTTCCAGGGTGCTCCGTGGAGTCGTCGGCCGCAACGTTGGAGAGGTCGGGCTCAGCTTCCCGAGCGGGTAAGCCGGTAATGTAATGCGGTCGATGCTCCGGTGCTCTACGAGCACGAGCCAACGCCAAGCACCCGAAAAACGAGGACGAGCCCACCCGTGCAGACCCACGAGATCAGGAAACGGTTCCTGGATCACTTCGTTGATGCAGGTCACACCGAGGTGCCCAGCGCCTCGGTGATCCTCGACGATCCGAACCTGCTGTTCGTCAACGCCGGGATGGTTCAGTTCGTGCCGTTCTTCCTGGGCCAGCGCACCCCGCCCTACACCACCGCCACCTCCATCCAGAAGTGCATCCGCACCCCGGACATCGACGAGGTGGGGATCACCACCCGGCACAACACCTTCTTCCAGATGGCCGGCAACTTCTCCTTCGGCGACTACTTCAAGCGCCGGGCCATCGAACTGGCCTGGACTCTGCTGACCAAGCCCGTCGCCGAGGGCGGCTACGGGTTCGACCCGGAAAGACTGTGGGCCACCGTCTTCTACGACGACGACGAGGCCGTTCAGCTGTGGCAGGAAGTAGCCGGGCTGCCGCCGGAGCGGATCCAGCGCCGCGGCATGGCCGACAACTACTGGTCGATGGGCATCCCCGGACCGTGCGGTCCCTGCTCGGAGATCTACTACGACCGCGGACCTGACTACGGGATCGAGGGCGGGCCGGAGGCCAACGAGGACCGCTATATCGAGATCTGGAACCTCGTGTTCATGCAGAACGAGCGCGG
>CAZRFC010000529.1:0-2618 GCA_964598975.1 uncultured Mycobacterium sp.
GGTCCAGACCGGTGATCATGTCGCCGAGCAACTGATCGCGGCCGGCGAAGGTCTCCGTGAGCTTGCCAGTCTGGTCCACCAGGGTGGCCCAGGATGCGCTGTCACCCTGCAGCGCCTGAATCGCCGCATTGGAAATCTGATCGGCGGCCTTCGGGTCGATGGTGGCGAACAGCGGCTCGTAGCCGTTGAGCACCACACCGACGTCGAATGACGGGACGGTGCGCGCCACCGGGATGACGCTGCCTGCCGGCAGCGGCTTCGGTTCGCCGGTAGGTCCGAGCCGGAGATCGAGATACCGCTGCCCGACGATGTTCTGGTAGAGGATCGAGGCCTCGGTGTTGGCCAGAATCTTCTGGTCGTTCTGCAGCTCGAAGTTGACCTTCGCCCGGTTGCCGGGCAGCAGGTCGATGCTCATCACGCGACCGACGCGCCCGCCCGCCATGCGGACGTCGTCGCCGTCGCGCAGGCCGAACACGTCGGTGAACTCAGCCGAGTAGGCGGTGGTCGCGCCACTCACCTCGCGCTCCAGCGTCGAGTAGACCAGGTATGTCATCACCGAGGTGACGACGAGGAACGAGATCAGTCCGATCAAGACCTTCCGCAGACCCATCAGGACCGCCCCTCGGTCGAATCGTCCGGCGACACCGTCATGCCACGAACCAGCGGCGCGAGCAGCAGTTGTGTGGCAGGGGTGGCCGGCTGGCCGGTGATGTAGGACAGCTGCTTGACCTCCTGGGCGCTGCCTACCGGACCGACGTTGCCGCCGTAGGAGGCCGGTGCCGGCGCGGGCCCTTCCGCCGGGAGGTACCCCGGCGGCCAGGGCGCAACCGGTGCGATCGGTGCCGGATTGGGGTTCGGCGGCGGCGGCGGGGTGGTGAACGCCGGGTTCGCCGTTCCGGGAACCGGCGGGGCGGGCTGCATCGGCGGGCCCACGCCGCCGAGAATCCCGGTGCCGATACCCTCCGACAACGGCGGGTTCGGGTCGGTCAGGTTGGGTCCGTTGGGCTGGATCAGCGGCGGACCCACGGCGACCAGGTTTCCGTTCGGCCCGAGGACGGTGCCGGGCGGCGGCATCAGATCCTTGGGCGGCTGGAAGTTCTGCGGCATCAGCACCTCAGGCAGATCCGGCCGGACCGCGATCAGCGGAGCGGTGAAGCAGCTGGGTCCCTTGAGCTCGCCGTACTGCGGGCAGTCCGCGCGAGTGTAGGAATAGGTGGGCGTCAGCGCGAGGTTGGCCCGCAGATTGAAGACGTCCATCTCATGGTCCCAGCCCTCCTGGAACTTTTCGGAGAACGCCTTCATCTTCTGGAAGCCGGGTAGCCAGTTACCCGACGTCTGAGCCAGCACACCGACCACCGGGGTGAGCTGCTTACCGATGGTGATCATCCGGTCGACATTGTTGACCAACGCCGTCTCGGCGGTACCCATGGTGTTGGTGCCGGCGGCGAGCAGCGTGTTGAGCTGAGAACGCTGCTCGACGAGCACCCGCATCGGGCCGACGGCCTGGTGCAGCGCGTCGAGGAGATCCGGTGCGGTCTGCTCGAGACCATTGGCGGCTTCGACGAGTGCGCTCAGCAGGGTCGGGCTCGCCGGATCGGTGGCCATGGTCGAGTTGAGCTGGTTCACCAGCCGCTCGAGTTGGGCGCCCGCCGCCAACAGCGTCGGCCGCCGGTCGTGGGTGGCCGCCCCCAGCGCCGCCAGGATGCCGAGGGTGTCGTCCTCGCGGCCCCGGCCGGTGGAGTAAAGAATGTCGCGGAGCTTGCTGATGGTGGTCTGGAACAGCACCGTCGGCAGCTTGGTGTCCTCGGTGATGTGGTCGCCCGTCTGGATTGCGGGCGCCTCCCCGTTATCGACGAGTTCGACGGCGGAGACCGCGAAGACGTTGCTGGGCACCACCCGCGCGGTGACGGTCTTGGGGATCGATCCCGCGTACTCGCGGTCCAGGTCGATGTGCACGTAGTTCGGCTGGCCGAACGTGGCCGGCACCACGCTGTTCACCGTGCCGACGAGCAGTCCGTGGTACCGGACGTCGGACCGGCTCGGCAGACCGTCGCCGACATTATTGAGGTTGGCGACGATGCGTGTGTAGGACTCCAGCTTGCCGTTGGACTTCGCCACCAGCAGTACCACGATCAACGCCGAGACGATCAGCATCACGACACCGGTGAAGAACAACTGGCGCTGGGTAGCTCCGCGACCGCTCGGGTCGACTGTGCGTGAGGCCATCAGCCACCGAACCTTGCGCCGGCGGAGAGGCTGAACATCGCCATGGTCAGCAGCATGTTCACGATGACCACCACCGTGATCGCCGCCCGCATGGCGTGCCCGGCGGCCACCCCGACACCCTCGGGGCCGCCGCCGGCGTAGAAGCCGTAGTAGCACTGCAACACCGAGGCGATGGCGACGAAGATGACGCACTTGATGATCGAGTAGAAGATCTCGGTACCCGAGAGCATCAGGCCGAAGTAGTGCAGATAGCCACCCATCGAGCCGCCGCTGATGATCGAGACGATGATCTGGGTGCTCAGGTAGCTGACCCCGAGGCAGACGACGTAGAGCGGAACGATCGCGGTGATCGAGGCCATCAGCCGGGTGGTCACCATGTAGGGGATCGGCCG
>CAZRFC010000530.1:0-2611 GCA_964598975.1 uncultured Mycobacterium sp.
CGGCACGCCGTCGGAACTCGACACCTCCGGTGGAGGCGGCAACCTTATGGCCGCTCAGTTCCTGGAGGGCTTCACGTTGCGCACCAACAAGACCTTCGAGCAGAACTACCTGGCCGCAGGCGGGAAGAACGGTGTGTTCAACTTCCCGGCCAACGGCACCCACAGCTGGGGATACTGGGGCCAGCAGCTCCAGCAGATGATCCCCGACATGCAACGGGTTCTCGGCGCTCGCCCATCCGGCGCCTAGGGAATTCGTTCACCAGCAGGCCTGTCGCCACTCGGGGCGGCAGGCCTGCTGTCATGTTTGGGTCCCCGCTGCCCGGGTAGCGGGCAAAGGGTGACGGTTCGGATCGGAACCTCAGGGTGGTCCTACGACCACTGGGCCGGCGTGCTGTATCGGCCGGGGTTGCCGCCGGCGCACCGACTGTCCCGCTACGCCGAGGTGTTCGACACCGTCGAACTCAACGCCAGCTTCTATCGCTGGCCTCGCGAGAGCGCGTTCAGTGGGTGGGGTGAGCGGCTGCCCGCAGGGTTCAGCATGTCGGTCAAGGCGCATCGCGGACTGAGCCACTTCCGCCGACTGTCCGCACCGGAACCATGGATCGAGCGCATCGAGATCTGTCAGCGCGCGCTCGGTGAACGCCGCGAAGCAGTCCTGGTGCAGCTTCGCGGCGACATGGTGCGCGACGATGCCCGCCTGGACCACTTCCTGGGTCTGATACCACGGTGGATCCGGGTCGCCGTTGAACTGCGACACCCGTCCTGGGACGACCCGGCGGTCTACCGGATCCTTGAGCGGCACCGGAGCGCCTATGTGGTAACCAGTGGACTCGGTCTTGCCTGCATCCCGCGCGTGACAACGGATTTCGTGTATGTCCGCATGCACGGACCGGACAGCGCAGCACCCTATGCGGGCTGCTACTCGGCAGAAGAACTGCGGCACTGGGCCGATCGGATACACGACTGGGTCAGCGACAGCCGGCGAGTGCTGGTGTACTTCAACAACGACGGCAACGGCAACGCGGTCCACAACGCATGCGAGTTGCGGAGTCTTGTCGGCCACCTCTAGTCGGCGCCTCTCAAGGTCGCCCGGCCGTCGGGGTGCACCCGCACCCTGGCACCGGCGATGTCCTCGGCGACGCTATCGGCAGCCTCGTCGGCGCTATCGATCACGGCCAGCGCACGGGAGTCGTCTGGTGTGCGCACCGTCAGGAAAACCTTCTCCGGCTTGCCCTCCCGGTCATAAGGCGTGGTCCAGGACTCGACGGTTCCCACGCCCTCCCACTCCACGACCGCGGTCCGGGTGGGTTCGGAGTCGACGGCGTCCTGGACGTCCTCCCAACGGAACTCATGCGGTGGCGGGGTGGCGCTGTAGACGCCGAAGCTGTGCTTGGTGAGGTAGCCGCCGTTGGCGCTGACGAGTCCCCGCGAACCCGGGTTCTCCCGCAGCAGCTGCGCCATCGTCGCAATCGAGTGCATCACGTAGTTGTTCCATGGCCCCCCGGCGAAGGTCAGCCCGCCGGTGACCGTGAGCGGACGAGCCGGGTCACCCACTGGCAGTCCGAGCTCGCGGGCGGCCACCTGCACAGCGGACGGAAAGCAGGAGTACAGGTCGACGTAGTCGAGGTCGTCGAGTCCGACCCCGGCCAGCTCGAGCACCCGCGCGCCGGCGATCCGGATCGCCGGACTGCGGTGCAACTCATGCCGCTCGGCGAAGCTGTAGGTGTCGTGCGAGTCGGTGCCCGCGTACGGGAAGACCCACTGATCCCGCGGGATCTGCAGATACGTCGCTTTCTCCACCGAGCACAGCACCACCGCGGCGGCCTGGTCCACCATGTTGTTGGAGTTCATCAGCTTGGGGTACGGCCAACTGATCATTCTGTTGTCCGGACCGACCTCGGTGATCTGCTCGCCGGACAGCGGGTCGCGCACCCATGCATGCGGGTTGGCCGCCGCTACCCCACTGAACTGAGCCCACAAGTCGCCGATCCGCCGACGGTGGGCATCCACGGACTCCCCGTCGGCGATGCGCAGTGCCTGCTCGAAAAGCGGGTACACGAAAGACGGCCGGTCCAGTCCGATCCGTTCGTCGGCCGGACCCGACATCGGAACATCGGAACCCGCTCCGGGCGGCACCGGGACGGACTCCTCTTGCTTGGTCCAGTTCGGGCGGATACCCCTGGCTCGCAGCCGCATCCGGGTTCGCCACGTCTCCCCGCCGGCCAACAGCACGGCATCTGCTCGGCCCTGCCGGATATCCAGGCAGGTCTGATTGACGAGCGACTGTGGAGTATTGCCGCCGATGCCGGTGTACTGGGTCGCGGCATCGGGCGCGCCGATCCGCTGCCCCACCAAAAGACCTGGATCGCGGTAGCGCCACGACAAAAGGTTGACCACCCGGATGGAGTCCAGCGCAGCCAGCACTCGCGGATCAACGGCCTCCCGTGCCGCAGCAGCGATCAGATCAACCGGTTCGACATCGGGAGCCTCGGTGCGCTGATTGACCTGACCGGCCCCAATCAGCACCGGTGTCCGCGGATCCAGGCTCATCGACGCTCCTCCTCGTTTGACGCGTGTCAAAACCTAGCACTGGGGTGGCTGCATCCTGGAA
>CAZRFC010000531.1:0-2602 GCA_964598975.1 uncultured Mycobacterium sp.
CCCGCTTCTGTGGGGCGACCTGACCACCCTCGGCATCAGCGGCCGGCTGGCCGACAGCGGCCTGAGCATCCGGCGGGTGAAGGTCACCAAGCGCATCCTGTTCGCCAAGCTGACCGTCATCGTCGTCTGGCTCGGCCCCGCGTCCGGCCTCGATGGCTACCTGCCGCCTGAGTGGGGCGCGGTGCTGTCGGGCCACTGGCGCGGCCTGTACGCGCCGGCGAGCAAGGCCGTGCGGTGGGTGCCGACCCCGGCGGGCGTGGCGCTCGAGGGCGTGACCTGCCTGGAGACGGTGGCCGAGCGACAGCGGTACATGAGCAAGCTGGCCGCCGCGCTGGGGCTGGGAGGGGTAGGGTGAGCAAGGCCGCCACGCCCCCGCTGGCCGAGCGACCCCTGGCGGACCTGTCGCCGGGGGAGCGCGTGCGGCTGCGCGCGGTGGCCGATGCCCTCGCCTCGGGTCTGACGCTCAGCGCCATCTGCGGGGAGCTGGGGCTGTACCAGGCCGCGCAGGAGCCGGACGACTCGCTCAAGAAGTGGCTCTACGCCCGGCGCTCCGCGTGGCAGGAGGCCCGCGCCACGGCCGACACGACCCGCACCCAGGAGCGCGTGGCCCGGCTGTACGAGGTGTTGGACGCGCTCATTCACCCGCCGGCGGACGCGGAGGCACCGAGCCCGGAGGTGCGGGTGCGCGCGGTGGACGTGCAGCTTCGGGACATCCGCAAGGGCGAGGAGATTGCCCAGCGGCGGGAGGCGCAGCGGCTGGAGGTGACCGGGGCCGGCGGCGGCCCGGTGCAAACGGAGGTCTCGCTTGGCGGCTGCACTGACGAGCAGATCGCCGCGGCAGCCAGCGCGCTCGGCCTCACCGGCTGACGTGCTGCTGGGTGTGTACGCGGAGGCATGTCGCCGGGGTATCCCGGTGCGGATGCCCGACGCCTTCACGCCCGGCTACACCCCGTTCCCCAAGCAGCGTCGGTTCCACGATTCCGAGGCGCGGTTCCGGTTCTTCGGCGGGGCGGCCGGGCCGGGCAAGTCCACGGCGCTGCGCGAGGAGTGCATCCGCGTCTGCCTGTGCATCCCCGGCGCCAACGTCTACATCTTCCGCCGGACGTATCGCGAGCTGGAGGAGTCGCAGATCCTGCGCTTCTTCAACGACGTGCCACGGGCGTGGTACCGCTACCACACCGGCCAGCACTGCGCCACGTTCGCCAACGGCAGCCGGCTCTGGTTCCGCTTCTGCGACACCGCTCAGGACGTGTACAGCTACCAGTCGGTGGAGATGGACTTCCTGGCCATCGACGAGCTGACGCACTTCCCGTTCGACTGGGTGCGCTACCTGTGGAGCCGACTGCGCACCGTCAAGCCGGGGGTGACCGCGAGGTTCGCCGCCGCGTCCAACCCCGGCGGGGTGGGGCACGCCTGGGTCAAGGCGCTGTGGATCGACCGCGACGAGGACTTCGCGGCCGAGCACCGCGCGCCGCTCGAGGCGTTCGCCGCGGTGCGCGCCACGCTGGCCGACAACCCGGCGCTGGACGAAAACGACCCCGATTACCGCGCCAACCTCGACATGCTGGCCGACGATGAGCGCCGCGCGCTGCTGCACGGCGATTGGGATGTGTACGCAGGCCAGTTCTTCAAGGAGTTCCGCCGCGGCCTGCACGTGCGGCCCGCGAGCGAGGTGGACATCCCCCCGTCGTGGCCGCGGCTGCTGGCCATGGACTTCGGCGAGGGGGCGAAGAACGCGACGGTGTGGGGCGCGCTCGACACCGCGCAGAGCCCGCCGCGCCTCTACGTCTACCGCGAGCACGTCAAGGCCGGCCAGAGCCTCGGCCAGAACGTGGCGGAGATTGTCGAGCTGTGCCGCGGCGAGCGCTACCTGCGGCGCGTGGCCGACCCGAGCATGGCCGCGCGCCGGTCCGAGGGCCGCGAGCGGGTGAGCCTGTTCGACCAGGCGCGGCGCGCGGGCCTGTCGCTCGACCCCGCGTTCAACGACCGGGCCGCGGGGTGGGCGCTGGTGCGCGAGTATCTGCGGGTGCGTGACGACGGCCTGCCGGGGCTCATCATCCTCGACAACTGCATCGACCTCGCGCGCACGCTGCCCGCCCTGGTCTACGACGAGAAGGACCCGCGCGATATCAAGCAGCGCAGCGGCGTGGACGACCACAGCCCGGACGCGCTGCGCTACCTGGTGGCCGCGGCCGCGGGGGCGGGCTCGGGCGAGACCAAGCCCACCTACCACGCCCCGACCCAGGCGATGCGCCGCGGCCTGGCCCAGCAGAGGGGGTACTGACATGGCCCTGCTGCTGACCAAGCGCTGGCGGGACCTGTACCAGGCCTACAACCCGAGCGACGTGGGCCTGCCCGACTATCGCGCGATGGAGCAGCGGTCGGTCCCCGTGCGCGTGGCCAGTGACTTCCTCACCCGCGGCGCGGTGCGGCGGCTGGGCGAGTACACCCACCCCAACCCGCGCGTGGAGGAGTGGGTGCGGGACAACGTCTGGAAGGCGGCGCTGCGCGGGACCGCGGGCATGCTCGGCGCGGTGTACTACGGCGCGATGCTGGCCGAGCCCGCGCTCGAGCTGCAGGGCGGGGCGCTGCGGCTGGCGGC
>CAZRFC010000532.1:0-2591 GCA_964598975.1 uncultured Mycobacterium sp.
TGGATCGTCCGGGTGATCCGACCAACAGCCCTCAGCTTCTAAGGTCTTCTCCAGCGCTGTCTCGAAGGACACGTCCAACCTGCTAGTTGATGTCGTCGTAGATCTCGATATGGAAGTACGCTTCCGTGGGAGCGGTACGGATTCCTCCGCCCGTGTACGTCAACTGCCACTCCGCTTCATAGGTGCCGGGAGCAAGCGCGCTCGAGCCCGTCCAGTCCCCGGCAACGAAGGTGTAGGTGACGACGCCGCCCGATGCGGGAGACGAGATCGCGCCCGTCTTCTCCAGGTACGGCGTTGTGGTCCCGGCCAGCCGCAGCAGCAGCTTGACGGCCGTTACGCTCGTCAGGTCAATGGCCGCGCCCGTCGTTGCGTCCGTCAATGACGCAGTCAGGACGGGCCAGGTGTCCCCCCGCTTGATGTACCAAGTGGAGGGCATCAGAGGTTCTCCACGTCCACGATCAACGGAATGACGTTGGCCGTGACAAACGTTGCAATCGAATTCGACTGCGCGGGCGTGAGCTGGAGCCCGACCGATCCGGGCACCACTTCGTTCCCGTTCTCGTCGCGCAGGATGTAGTGCGCGTTGCAGACGAGAACGAAGCCTCCAGCCCCGTCCGAGTTGCGCGTGATCGTGAGCGACTTCACGTCGCCCGGCACCGGGTCTTGAATCGTGTAGCCAACGACTCTCGGCATGGCGTCTCCCTACTTGAACTCGAGCAGAATGGAACCGAACGACGGATCGAGAACGCCGTCCCCACCGGAGCCGGCAACGGCAACGAACACATCAGCCTTCGCGCCGGCGGCAAGGTCAATCCAGTTCGATACCTGAACCGAGTTCTGGAGATTGACCGCGACCTGAACCGAGCTCGTCCCGATGGCCGAGTAGTTGCCGACCGTCGTATCGAAGGCGGTGCGGTACTTCACGAGCAGGATCGAAGAAGCAGCGCCGGCCGTGGCCTGTTTGTTGACCACCAGCCGGACCTGCGAGTAGTTCGTCAGGTCCACTTTGATTACGTGGCGATGCGATCCGAACAGGAACGTCTCGGCAGCGGGCATGTTCGTCCACGCCGCCGCCGCTGCGGTAGACGCGCAGATCGGAATGCAGAGCAGGCTGGCCGGTCCCGCTGGCCCGGCCGGTCCCTGGATGCCCTGCGGTCCCTGATCGCCTTGCGGCCCTTGCGCGCCGTCTGCTCCGGCGGGGCCTTGGATGCCCTGCAAGCCCTGTAGACCTTGAGGCCCCTGCGGCCCGGCGTCCCCCTGCGGACCCTGCGCTCCGGGCGCCCCGTCGTTTCCTGGCGGCCCCTGAACGCCCTGTAGACCCTGCAAGCCCTGTGGCCCCTGCGGGCCTTGCGGACCCTCTGGACCCTGCGAACCGGCCGGACCAGCAGGCCCCTGTGGACCCGTCGCCGCGTGCTGCAACCATTGTGAGCCGTTCCAGATCCAGCACGTTGAATCCACAGGACGGCAACACGTCTGCCCGACTGACGGGCTATCCGGCCATTCGCCAATGGTGTCCGTTACGTAGTGACCGCTTCCGACGCTGATAGGCATTAGGCGAGCGTCCAAGTTCCCTGAGTGGTCCCTGCGATCCACTCGGTTGCGTTGATGGCGATGAGTTGCAGGAACCCGCCGATGGTGCCGTTCGTCGCCGTCCCGCCTGACGAGCTCACCGAGCCCGCAATGCGGATCGTGTCGCCGCTGGCCGCCGTGATGACCATATTGTTCGCCGACTGAACGATGAACGCGTAGTGCAGGTTCGCAGCCGCGGTAGGAAGGTTGAAGGTGATTGAACCGCTCGCGCCCTCGTTGGTGAAAACGCTCCAGCTTTCGGTAGACGCAACATTGGCTGGACTCGATGTTTTCGCAGAAACGGGGCGCTTGATGTTCGCGACTCCGCCATTGACGGTGAGGTTCACTCCAACCACCAACGATCCGGCGTCCGAGATCGTGCATCCGGTTGAGTTCTGAAGGACGTTCCCTCCGGTTCCGTCCCAACGGACAATGGCGTTGTCGGTCGAGGAAGCCGGGAAGTTTGCCGAAGTCAACTTGCCCGTTCCAAGGGCAAGGTTGGCGGAATCGTCAAGCGTAGCGGAGGAGTTCTGAATCAGCTTGCCCGTCGTGGTGTCAAACCTAGCGACCGCGTTGTCGGTCGCGCTCGCTGGACCCACAACGTCACCCGATCCGCTGGCGGGAAGCGCCTCGAACGCTGCGTTGCCAGCGCCGTCCGCTGTCAGTACCCAACCATCCGTAGCCGCTCCGGAGTCCACCTGGCTTGCCGCAACCGTTACTTCGTCGGACTGTCCGGCCCCGTGCGTCGTGGCGGCGTGGGCCGTTGGAGCGCGAGCGTTCGTCAGGCGCGAATCGTCGCCCTTGACGACTTCCGTGGCGCCGGCATCTCCAGCCGCAGGAACATTCCTCGAGGCCGCCGTGCCAGCGTCGGTGATCGCTGAGAGCGTGTGCGTGTGAGCTGCTGCGGCGAACGCCGAGGCGTGAGAGCCGTCCACCGTGTCCGCGTCGAGCCCGTTTCCGGTCCCGGTCTTCAGCCATCCATTGTCGATCTTGTTCGAGCCGTCCGCCTTCGGGACCGCGCT
>CAZRFC010000533.1:0-2590 GCA_964598975.1 uncultured Mycobacterium sp.
TCGGGGACCTGCACGGTGATCGCGGTGTCGCGGTATCCGCGTGGCGGCAGTTCGAAGGTTCCCGCGCCGTGGCGGCCCGGCGCCCACATGCGGGTGTCGGTGTCGTCCTCCCAGCCGCGGGGGTGGCGCACCCGCACGGCACCGGTGACGGCGGTGTCGCTGCAGTCGCTGGCCACCGTCAGCCGCAGTCGCACAGTGTCGCCGGGTTGGGCGGCAACCGTTTCGGGGTGCAGGTGCGCGACGGCGGGCAGCCCCCCGAGTGGGGCGGGTCCGCGGTTGTGCAGCCAGTAGCGGGCGTAGAGCGGTTGGGCGGGTTCGGCGTCGGGGCCGAGATGCAGGCCGGCGGCGTCGATGACCTTGCCGACGTCGAATCGCGTTGCCAGCGTAGCGATCTGGTAGCCGTGCAGAAGAAGCGGATCTCCAGCCTTGGGCGCTTCGAGCAGGTCGGCTGAGGTGATGTCGGTGATCTCGCCCACCGAGGTGGTGATGCGGGCGTCGGTGGCCGCGCCAACTGTTTCGACGAGGCGGACGGTGACGCGAGTCGGGTCGACGACGTGCGCGCTGCCGGTCGCGGTCGGGTTGCCGGTGGCTTTGAGCGCCCCGAGGGCCACCGACCCGGCGGGTTCGACGCTCAGCAGGGACCCGTCGGCCGCCAGACCGGCGCTCCCGCCGGAGATCGGGACACCGAGGAGTGGGTGGTTGAATTCGGCGCTGCGGGTGGGCATTTCGACGTCCCGCCAGTCCCCCGCGCCGGTGACGATCGCGAAGTCGAAACTGTGACTCCAGTGCTGCAACTGGAAGTTCGACCCATCGGGGGCCTTGCGTTGCGGCGGGTCGATCCACACCCCGGACGGCCACCCGGTGCAGGACCGCATCAGCGAGGCGTGCAGGGTGCCGTCGTGTTCGACGGCGAAGCCGGGCACGCCTCGGTTGATCAGGGCGACGGTGCGGTCGTCGAATTCACCGCAGCCAGAGTCGATTTCCTGGTTCACGGCTATCTCGGCGTCCGCGAGGTCGGCCACCACCGCCGCCAAAGCCCCGTCGCCGGCGACGATGAGCACGGGCAGGTCCAGCGCGCCGCGCAGGTCGGCGTCGGGCACCCCGACGCTGTCCAGGGAGGAGGCGGCCGGCACGAACACCCGTGCCTGGCCTGAAGCGAGTTGGCGTTTCACCTCGGCGGCGTACGCCGGGTCGGCGGCGGCGAGGACCGCGGCGGTGAAGTCGTTGTCGTCCGGGCCGCCGAGGGCGATGCGGGCATCGGGCAGGTTGGAGTCGACCTCGAGGTGGCCGTAGCGGGGCCGGTCGGCGGCACTGCAGGTGGCGGTCACCCCGGCGCGCACCAGAGCGACCATCAGATCCCGGGCACCGTCGGCGGCCTCCGAAGGTGCGACGACCTCGGCGACGGCCACCGGGCGGGTCCGCTCCCCGACCCGGATCCGCACGCAGGACGACAGCCCGAACCAGCCGTGCGCCGGGTTGTCCAGCGTCCAAGGATGTTTGGCGGAGTCCACCGCGCGGTCCTCGTGCGTGTGGTCGTGCATGAGCCCGAACCCGCGGCCGACCACCGCGTCGCCGACCTCGCTGACCGGCAGCGCGCCGGGCACCGGGCACGGCCAGCGCAGTCGCACCAGTCGGTCGGCGCCGGTGAAGTCGTCGATGGTGGTGCGGCAGTCCACCCGGTCGATGCCGTGCCAGAGCGTCAGCGTCTGGGTGTAGCGCAGTTGCGAACCGACACGGCCCTGCACCACGAGTCGCTCGCCGAGGGGGCTGCGGTAGGCCTGCACGGTCGCCGGGAACGCCGACGAGCATTCCAGCGGCCCGCTGGGCAGCAGGTGCCACGGCCCCTCCCCGGCCTCCGGGTGGGCCGGGTACTCCTCATAGACGGCCAGTTCGTTGCCGACCGCGCCGGGGGCGATGAGGTCGCGGCCGCTGCCGGTTTCGATCAGGGACACCACCCCGCCGCCGCGGGCCGGGTCCACCCGGAGGCGGTGGACATCGTTGGCGATCTGAACCCCGTCAACGGCCGCCCACCCCGAATCCTCGGGCCCATCGACGATCCGGTAGGTCCGCCAGCCCAGCGAGCCCACCGAGTCGGCCCGCCAGCTCACCGAGTAGCCGCCGTCTTCCACCAAAGCCGGATGCTCCACACCGGCGGAATCCAGCACCAGCACAGACCCGGACACCGGCCGCTCCAGTCGGACGGTGACGATGTCGGAGCGCTTGTGCCCCAACGGGTTCCACACCACAACCGAGGGCAGCGGGGCGTCGACCGCCGCCGAGAGCACCTCAAGGGCGGCCGTGCGCGCCGCCCGCCCGAGTTCCCAGGCGTCGCGCCACCCGGTGAGCAGGTCCAGGTACACCTGATCGGACTCCGATCCGGTGATGGCGTCATGGTGGGCGCCCCAGGCCAACTGCACCCACGCCTTGGCCAGTGCGGCCTCCGGGTAGCGGGCACCGGAGAGCAGCGAGGCGAACACCGCGAACCGTTCGGCGCCGAGCACGGCGTCCTCGGCGGCCCGGTTGGCCTGCTTGGTATCGATGTAGGAGACGTCCTTGCCGGTGTAGATCGGGTTCATGTCCCGGGTCTGCG
>CAZRFC010000534.1:0-1374 GCA_964598975.1 uncultured Mycobacterium sp.
CCGGGCATCGATGCTATATGCCGGACCTCCGCGGTCACGGCGAATCCGGCGAGCTCTACGAGAAAACCTGCCTGGACGTCCACACAGGCGATGTCGCCGAGTCTCTGTCCGAATCCGGATTGCGTTATCCGGCTGTTTTCGTCGGTCATTCCCTGGGCGCTCTGATCAGCCTCAATCTTGCCACCAATCAGCCCGAGCTCACCAGGCAGCTTTTTCTCGCCGCTCTTCCCGCCCGGGTATTCAAAGTGGTGCCGGGTCTTTTCCGGATCTTCATGGACGGTCCGTTTCATGCCATGAAAGACTCATATATTCATCCTCGCCTTCCCTGGCGCCATCGCACCCTGCTCAGCACGGATCCGCACAGCCTCAATGAGATAGTCGAGAATTTCGCCGGTCTCGATCTGATCGAAACCGGAATCAGCGCTACCTGTCCGATCCACCTGGCTGCCGGCCGCTTCGACCCGGTGGCTCCCTGCATGTATGTGGAGAAAGTCCATCGCAATCTACCGGGATCAACCCTCAAGATCTTCGAGCTTGGCGGTCACAATTTCATGGACTATTACAAGCAATCTTTCAATAGCTGGATTCTCGACAATCTCGACTCGGGCTCACATCCGGATAAAGCCCTTTAGCCAGTCGACAAAACCGTTAGGCTCTTCGTAGAGGCGCTCCATCCTGAACCGCGGTGGCTCCCGCTCGCCTGTGCTCGGGCCCGCCGGCGGCAGGGAATCGGTAATGCCGGCCCCGGCCTGCTCGTCGTCTACGACTTTGCCCAGAAGCGAGAGATCGTAGAGGAGCTCTTTGGGAACCAGGATATCCGGTCGCCTGGCTTTGACGATTTCTTCCTCGGTCTGGGGCTGGGCAATCACTCGTCTTATCTTTTTGCCGCCGGCTAGAAAAAGAACCGCTTCGCCGGTGTCTTCGGCAAACATGAAGGCTTCGCCTTCTTTGAGGCTGCCTGTGCCGTGCTCTTTCAGATAGCGGAGCCTGACCGTCCATTCGTCTTCGGCTGGCTGCGGCGCCGGCGGTTTCGCCTTGATCGGCGCTTTCGCGTCAGGCTCTTTCGCTCTCGAGACGGATCTGGGCTTGTCGTCGCGCCGGGGCAGTGAGCTCATGAGCCAGTCTGAGCTCACCAGATTTTTGTGCAGGTCTTCCACGGAGAAAGGCAGCTCGAGTTTGGCGGTATTATCGGTGGTGGCTATCTCGGCTCCGGGCGTCTCGTCCTTTTTCGGCTCCTCCCGGACCGGAGGCTCTGCTTTGAGCTCGTCCATAGGTACCGAGGAAGGCGCGAGATCTAGGCCCTGGCTCTCGGCCTCCAGGGGCGCAGAGGACGGCGCTCCTGTGAAGAAGCCGTGCTTGAAGGGCTCGGGTAGT
>CAZRFC010000534.1:1384-2587 GCA_964598975.1 uncultured Mycobacterium sp.
ACGCCTCTTCTTGTTGGGCGGTTCGCAAGTAGGCGCTATCCAGGGCTTGCGCCGGTGCACATGTTTGTCTTTCTTGTGAAATCGGTTGTAACGCCGGGCCAGGGCCTGCCGGATCTTCTGTCGGGTGCTCTTTTTCGCTTTCTTCTTTACGGGAGGCAAGCGGTCCGGGCTGGCAGGTTCCGGAGCCGGTTCCGGAACCTGCATCGGCTCCGGAATCGGTCTTTGCTCTTGCCGGGCACTGCTGGCGGTGCTGACTTCCCGGGGGATCCCTTCATGAATCGTTTGCAGCACCGATACCGATGGCACTTCTTCAGCGGGCTTCTCTTTGGCTATCTCGATGCCCAGGGTCTTTCCCAGTAGCTCGGCGGCGTCGCTGACATTGCCCTGCTCGAGCTTGATGGTGGCAAGCAGGATCCGGGCCGGTTGATATCGAGGATCGATGGCGAGGGCCTGCTCGAGACGGGAGATCGCCAGCTTGTGAAATTTCTGATCCCGAAAGAGGAGCGCCTGCTCGTAATAGGCGTCGACGAATTTCGGATCTTCTCTGGTGGCTTTGAGAAGATCGATGAGGGCCTTGTTCCTGTCACCCTCTTTCCGCGCGTTCAGTCCGCTCTTGTAGAACTCCCTTGCCCGGGCGCGCCGGCTGTCCGTGTCAGTGGTCCGGTTGTCGCTACTTCCTCGCCCGTCGGGCAGGGCCGGCGAGGTCATGGCAATCGCCTTGCCCGAAGCCCGAGCCTGGCCTCCGCTGAGGCTCAATGCCACCAGAGTGGCCAGCAGGCAGGCCGATCTTGCTTTTATTGGTTTTTCTCGAGCGGTCATACCCACTCAAGCTAACCGATGAATGATCTAATTGCAAGTGCCTCAAAGAAGCGAAAAGCGGCTCTCTATCGCCTTATCAGCGATCTCTCCAGATTGCGAAGGCATGTCTGCCAGCTCGACTCGACTATGCTCTTGTGCGGCATGACGAGCACCGTTCGCATATTCGACAGGTTGCCTCCGAGTATATCGGTGAGGGCCCGGTCGCCTACCACGGCCACCGCATCGGCGGGCATCTCCAGGCGATCGAGAGCCCGGGTGAATCCCCGGCGAAATGGCTTGGCGGCGTGGCCGATTATCTCGATGCCCAGGAGGCTCTCGGCCGCTTCGAGATAATCGGGACGCTTGTTGTTGGAGAGGATGATCATCTTGAACCGGGACCGGGCC
>CAZRFC010000535.1:0-2252 GCA_964598975.1 uncultured Mycobacterium sp.
CGGCGGCGGGAACCCCGGTGGTCTGCCTGCCCAGCAATCTGGTTAGCCGGGCGAGCCGTGTTGCGGTCTGGTCCGCCTGCGGCCACGGCCGGGCCTCCGGTGGGGCCTCGCCGAGCGCTTTGCACAGCGCCGGCAGAAGCTGCGTGGCGGCCAGTGCGTAACCCGCCGCAGACGGGTGAAAGTGGTCTTCGGCGAACAGTCGCTCGGGTTCGGTGAGGAAGTGGGGCGTCAGCAGATCGGCGAACGGAACCGGCACACCCCCGGCGGCCGCGACCTCGGCGGCCTGCGCACGAGCCAGCCGGATTCCCAGCGAGCGGGCGGTCCACCGCAGCGGTTGCGGGATCGCGGTGATCACCCCGAAATCCGGGCAGGTGCCGACGACGACGGCGGCCCCGCAGGCCCGCAGTCGGCGCACCGCCGCGCCGAGGCGCCGAGCCGACGGACCGATTCCGTTGAGGGTGGTGACGTCGTTGGCGCCGATCATGATCACCGCCGCGTCCGGGGGCGGCCCCGCAACCAGCATCGCGTCCACCTGACTGGCCAGCCCACGCGACGTCGCGCCCACGATGGCCTTCGTCGACAACCGCACCAGACCGCCGGACTGCTCAGCCAGCCCGCGGGCGATCAGCACCCCCGGGACCTCGTCGGCGTAACGGCAGCCGTAGCCGGTGGCGGTGGAGTCGCCGAAGACCATCAGATGCGTGTCGAACCGCAGGCCGCGTTCCCACCGGCGTACGGGCCCGCCGCCGGGGCCGTAGATTCCGTCGGCACGGGGCGGGATGTCGAACGACTTCGGGATGATGCTGCGGGCCTGTTCAGCCTGGCCGGTCAGCAGGCTGCGGGCACCGACCACCGCGCCGCCGGTCGAGGCCAGAACGCCCGCGACGGTCAGCGTCTTGGTGGAGGCGAACCACATGCCCACGGCGTCAGTTTAAGCGGTGTGTGACCGGGAACACAGAGGTCAGCGAGGATTTGCGGTAACAGACGGATATCGGATCCGGCAAAATTCGTGATCTCCGGTTGTGGTTCACATCACAGCTGTCAAGCTTTAGGTCCGCGGGTCGACGAAACGGCCCCTCGGCGCATCACTACAACGGCGTAGGAGTGTGACGATGACCGCACCCAGCAAGGTCGTGCCATTGGCGGCAGCCAGGCGCGCCTCCCGACGGTTCCCGCTCAACGACGGCCTTCCGGTCGAAGTCGTCGAGGACGGTCCCAGCGTCCCGGCCCGCCTGGTGTCACTGGGAACCCGGCTCACCATGTGGCCCGCGCTGGCGGTGCTCAGCCACGTCCCGCACCTGCCCTGGCCGTTCGGGATGGTCGACTTCGTCGCCCGCGCGCTGCTGCCGCAACCCGGTACCGTGCGCGCGACGGTCGGCCTGCCCAACGCCTCGGCCCAACTGGTCCGGGCACCGGGTGTGCTGCCGGCCGACGGACGCCGCCGGGTGGTGCTCTACCTGCACGGCGGGGCGTTCCTGACGTGTGGGGTCAACTCGCACAGCCGCATCTCCGTGGCGCTGTCCAAGTTCGCCGACTCGCCCGTTCTGGTGGTCGACTACCGGCTGATTCCCAAGCACACCATCGGAATGGCGATCGACGACTGTTACGACGGTTATCAGTGGCTTCGTCAGCGGGGATACGAGCCCGATCAGATCGTGCTGGCCGGCGATTCCGCGGGCGGCTACCTGGCGATGGCGCTCGCCCAGCGACTGCAGGCCGAAGGCGAGACACCGGCGGCGCTGGTGGCAATCTCGCCGCTGCTGCAGTTGGAGAAGGATCCGAAGCAGGCCCACCCCAACGCCACCACCGATGCGATGTTCCCCCCCAAGGCATTTGACGCGTTGGTTGCTCTGGTGGCTCGGGCTGCCGCCAAGAATGTGGTCGACGGCAAGCCCGAGGACGTCTACGAACCGCTCGACCATATCGAGCCCGGACTGCCGCAGACCCTGATCCACGTTTCCGGCTCGGAGGTCCTCCTGCACGACGCCCGGCTGGCCGCCCGTCGGCTGGCCGAGGCGGGCGTCCCGACCGAGGTGCGGGTGTGGCCGGGGCAGATCCATGACTTCCAACTCGCCGCGCCCCTGATCCCCGAGGCGACCCGATCGTTGCGGCAGATCGGCGAGTACATCCGCGAGGCGACTGGCTGAGTTGGGTCTGCGACGATAGAGGTATGCGCATCGCCCGGCACGTCAGCGAGCTGATCGGCAATACCCCCCTCGTCCAACTGAACTCGGTCGTCGCCGAGGGGTCCG
>CAZRFC010000535.1:2262-2561 GCA_964598975.1 uncultured Mycobacterium sp.
GCTGGTCGCCGCCAAGATCGAGTACCTCAACCCGGGTGGCAGCGCCAAGGACCGCATCGCGGTGAAGATGATCGACGCCGCCGAAGCCAGCGGCCAACTCAAGCCGGGCGGAACCATCGTCGAGCCGACGTCGGGCAACACCGGGGTCGGGCTGGCGCTGGTCGCCCAGCGCCGCGGCTACAAATGCGTGTTCGTCTGCCCGGACAAGGTCAGCGAGGACAAGCAGAACGTTCTGCGCGCCTACGGCGCCGAGGTGGTGGTGTGCCCGACGGCGGTCGCGCCCGAGGGTCCGGACAGCT
>CAZRFC010000536.1:0-2556 GCA_964598975.1 uncultured Mycobacterium sp.
TGGGGTACGCGGCCGGCGGGCAGGAGCGAAGCGACTCGGGGAGTGGCACCGGCGGGCAGGAGCGAAGCGACTCGGGGAGTGGCACCGGCGTGGCCCAGGTGGTGTTCCGGGAGGCCGACGTGCTCGAGCAGGCGCACCGCCTGCGCGCGGAGTTCTGTGTCGCGATCGAGGGCACCGTCGAGATCCGGCCGGAAGGCAACGCCAACGCCGACATCCCGACCGGTGATATTGAGGTCAATGCGTCGTCGCTGACAGTGTTGGGGGAGAGCGCCCCGCTGCCATTTCAACTCGACGAGCCCGCCGGTGAGGAAGCCCGCCTGCGGCACCGCTACCTGGACATGCGCCGCGACGGCGGCACCGGCGATGCGTTGCGGTTGCGTTCGCGGGTCAACGCCGCGGCGCGGTCGGTGCTCGCGGGCCACGACTTCGTCGAGATCGAAACCCCGACGCTGACCCGGTCCACCCCCGAAGGCGCCCGGGACTTCCTGGTCCCCGCCCGCCTGCAACCCGGCAGTTTCTATGCGCTGCCGCAGAGCCCCCAACTGTTCAAGCAGTTGCTGATGGTCGGCGGAATGGAGCGCTATTACCAGATCGCCCGTTGCTACCGCGACGAAGACTTCCGGGCCGACCGCCAGCCCGAGTTCACCCAACTCGACATGGAGATGAGTTTCGTCGACGCCGACGACGTTATCGCGGTCGCCGAGGAGATCCTGGCCGCGCTGTGGGCACTGATCGGGTACGACATTCCGCGCCCCATCCCTCGGATGACCTACGTCGACGCCATGCGACGCTTCGGCTCCGACAAGCCGGATCTTCGCTTCGGCCTGGAACTGGTCGAATGCACCGACTACTTCGCCGACACTCCGTTCCGGGTATTCCAGGCGCCTTACGTCGGGGCGGTGGTGATGCCCGGCGGCGCCTCGCAGCCGCGACGCACCCTCGACGGCTGGCAGGAGTGGGCAAAACAACGCGGCGCCAAGGGCCTCGCCTATGTGCTCATCGGGGAGGACGGCACGCTGGGCGGCCCGGTCGCCAAGAATCTCTCCGACGCCGAACGCGACGGACTCGCAGCCCATGTCGGGGCTAAGCCGGGGGACTGCGTGTTCTTCGCGGCCGGGCCGGCCAAGGCGTCGCGCGCGCTGCTCGGCGCAGCCCGCGGCGAGGTCGCCCGGCGCTTGGACATGATCGACGAAAATGCGTGGGCGTTCGTCTGGATCGTCGACCCGCCGCTCTTCGAGCCGGCCGGCGACGCCACCGCATCGGGAGACGTTGCCGTGGGGTCAGGGGCGTGGACCGCGGTTCACCATGCCTTCACCGCACCCAAACCCGAACACCGGGCCGCCATCACGAGCGATCCGGGTTCGGTTCTGGCCGACGCCTACGACATCGTGTGCAACGGGCATGAGATCGGCGGCGGCTCAATCCGCATCCATCGCCGCGATGTGCAGGAGCAGGTGTTCTCGGTGATGGGTATCGACGCCGCAGAAGCCGACGCGAAATTCGGATTCCTCTTGGAAGCATTCACGTTCGGGGCGCCACCGCACGGCGGCATCGCGTTCGGCTGGGACCGCATCACCGCGCTGTTGTTCGGGGCGGACTCGATTCGTGACGTCATCGCCTTCCCGAAGTCCGGCGGCGGTGTTGACCCGCTGACCGATGCACCCGCCCCGATCACTGCTCAGCAGCGCAAGGAGTCGGGGATGGATGCGCCGGCCGCAAAGCGGGAGACCCAGCGCTGACTCGGCCCTGCGTACGATAAAGCAGTGGACAACCAGCTGGCGTACATCGACCAGGGATCGTTTCTGGGTTTGCGGGCGCTGGGCCGGGGGCCGCACCAGCAGTATGTATGGCTCTACGACCACGACATCGACCTGGACGGCCTGCGGCAGTTCCATCACAACCTCGGCTACACGCTGCTGGGTCGTCGAATCGAGCGCTCACCGCTGCCCTTCGGACGTCATCGCTGGGTCGCGGCACCCCACCAGGCGGATCTCGACATCGCCCCGCATCCCCGGCCGCGCAGCGAATTGCGTCAGTGGCTGCTGGAGCAGTCGGTGATCCCGGTGGATCCCGAGTTCGGCCCGTCCTGGCGGATGGCGATGGTCCCCTTCACCGAAGGCGGGGGGGCGGTGATGATGATGATCTCGCACTCGGTGGCCGACGGCAGCGCGATCTTCGCCTCGGTCGCCGATGCGGCGAGCGGCCGAAAGCGGGAGTTCGGTTATCCCCGGCCCGCTGTCCGCGCCCGGAGGTCGGCCATCCGGGAGGACTTCCGGGCCACCGTCGCAGCCTTGCCTGATGTAGGAAGAGCTGTCGGGGCGATGGTCCGGGTCGCGCGCAAGGACAAGGCCGATATCAAGACATCATCGCAGCGCGCGTCGAGTGGGCCGGTCCGCAGTGCCGCCGGGGCGATCACCGCGCCGGCGATCACCGCGTTGGTCGACATCGCCGACTGGGACCGAAAAGCTCAGGAACTCGGCGGTACGAGCAACGTCCTGTTGTCCGGAGTCGCGGCGGTGCTCGGCAGGTATCGAGGCCGGTCGGATGCCGAGGGGT
>CAZRFC010000537.1:0-2554 GCA_964598975.1 uncultured Mycobacterium sp.
CGTGATCGAGCGGTCTGTGGCGAGGATCGGGAAGCTGCGGGAGGAATGCGAGGTGACGCGATGATGTGCGAACACAACCAATACAAGGCGGGTTGCAGGTGCCGTAAGCGGGCGACGGTTGCCGTCGTCCAGCAGGTGCTATTCGCTACCAAGTGCGGCCCGCATGGCGATGAGCCGGTCTACATGCAGCGCACGACGTTCAGGTGCCCCGAACACTCGGACCTTGCGAACGTCGTCCAGAAGGTTCCGATCCCCAAGAAGAAGCCGGCCGGGAGCGAGAGGTAGCCGGCCTCTGCCAGCGTGGCCCGGCGCGCTGGCTTTAGAAAAACCGACGCCCTTACCGGAGATGGGCTCCCGGCGTGTGGCCCCGAGCGTGTCGGGGCTCGCGGGCGTGCTGGGCTTAAAACCCTCAGTGTCATGTGGAAAGGAAGGTGGACCATGATCCGGAACGCCTCGCCGCACACGGGCGACGCTTAACGGATTGCACCAACGATGCCCTGCCGGGGGCGAAATCCCGGCACGATCACGGGCGAGTGGTCCCGCCGGTTCGATTCCGGCACGCCCGTCTATGAGCAACGAAGAACTGGACGCACTTGAGGAGCGGATCGTCTACCTTGAGGAGCGGGTTGTCGAGTTGTCGTCTCAACTGGAAGCCGCAGTTGACCGCCTTGAGCGGACGATCAGCGACATCGACTACCGGATCGGCTGCGTCGAGTCAAAGGCCAATCGGGCGCAGGACACCGCAGATCGCGCCGCCGACGAGGCTCGGCGTAACGGGAGGTACTGACGTGCTCGTCATCTCCATCGCCTTCATCATCGCGTTGGGCGTCGTTACGTTGTGGCTTCAATGCTCCAAGATCGAGGGGCCGGAGGACTGGCTGTGAGGAAGTACTACCTTGTTGCCATCGACAGTTGCGACACGCGCGTTAACGATCGCGTGCTGGCCGTCGGTTCTCGAAAGAAGTGTGTCGAGTACATGCGACAAGTCCCGAACCCGTATGTGTACATGGCTTACACCGTCCGGCTGTCCGAGCGAAACGAGTACATCAGGGAAGGCGCGGAGGTGCTAAAGTGATTACCGACGACCAAAAGGCACGCCGCCGCAACTACATCTGTTCATCGGACATCGCGGCCATCATGGGCGTTGACCCGTGGAAGGACGCGCGTAACGTCTATGATCAGAAGGTTCTCGGCGTTGACCGGCAGGCCGGGCGCAAGGCGTGGTGGGGGAACCTGCTGGAAGATGACATCCTGGCCGGCATTGAGGAGTGGGCGGCGAACCGCTGGAAGGAACCGTTCCACTTCGAGCCGCACGCGATGGAGGTGCATTCCAACGGAATCTTCGCGGCGAACCTCGACGGCATCGACCGCGTTCACAAGCGGATTGCCGAGTGCAAGACGGTCATCGGGCAGAAGCCTCCCTTCCCCGAGTACGTCACCGTCAACGGCATCGAGGTCCAAGTCGGATGGGGCCACGCCGGCACGATGGACCCGGATCGCATCCCCTTCCCCGTCTTGCTTCAGGTCCAATGGCAGATGCTCGTTACCGGCTTCGATATGACGCTGGTTGGCGCGTTTCGCGGCTGGATGGACGAGCCGTTGGGCGTGTACATGATCGAGGCTGACGCCGGCTTGCAGGAGTTGATTTCCGAGCGGGCGTTGGCGTTCAAGCGCGACCACATCGACCGGCGAATCCCGCCGGCCATAACCAAGAAGCAGGAGGTGGCATGAACGGCGAACCGACGGCTGCGGCAAAGCGTTTTGCCGAGTTTGTGCGAGACGAGTCGAAGTCCCTTGAGTCTCGTCTTAACAAGCGGATGGTCGAGTTAGAGGCGTCTGGATTGTCATGTGACGGCGCTGGGATCGCGGCCTTATCTGAGGCCGTTGACCGCGAGACGGGTCTGCCGGAGTTGATCTGGGCGCTGCGCGGGTACGTCGAGTTTCGGCCGTGCCGCGAATGCGACGGCGACGAGATGTGCGAGGACTGTGCCGACTCCTACCAGCGGTTACACGAGAGCGCGACGGCAGCCCTGCGGATCGCACGGGAAGGAAGGAAGCCATGAGAATCCCGAGACGGATCACGGCGAAGTGGATCGAGGAAAACTTGAACCACGAGTATCACGGGAGGCCATGCGACAGCGGCCTGAGATGGTTCCGCAAGATGTATCCAGACGGTATTCGCGTGAGCCTAAAGACGGTACGGGAGCTTTACATATCAGATCGGTGCATCGTCTCATGGTTCGCGCAATGCGTTCTCGGGATCACGGCCGAGGTGATTCTGTGGGACCGTTGCGTCCGCGAGGCCGAATCGAGCGGCAGGCTCACTTGTGACATCTATCCGGTCGCGCTGTTCCGTTCGCTCAAGAAGTTGGTGGGCGTCAAGCGGAAGGCGGTGAAGGCATGACCGACCCGTTCGGCAAGTTGGCAAGCGAGTTCGGCCTGTCCGAGAAAGACGCCGTTGTGGCGAAGCATTGCGCGGCCTACCTGTGCGAAACGTTCCACCACGTCATCGAGTTGCTGAAGCTGCGCAAGGGCGGACGGGTTGATAACGAGC
>CAZRFC010000538.1:0-2529 GCA_964598975.1 uncultured Mycobacterium sp.
GACACCGGAGCCGGCGGCGTCGGTGGTGAGGGCGGTGCCGGTGGCGGCGCCCAGGCGACCGGTTCGGACACCATCGCCACCGGCGGCAACGGCGGCCAGGGCGGCGACGCCGGCGGCGGCGTCACGTCGAACCTGAGTCTGGGCCCTGCGGCAGGAATATACGACGTCACACTGACTGGCATCGGTAGCTACAGCTTCGGCGTCCTAGCTGAGTCTGCAGGGTCATCGTCCGCTGTGGACTTCGTCTCCGCTGGTGGAAATACGTCTACGGTGGTGACCATTTCTGGGAAGGAGTTGGCCGGTGACGCCATAGGCCGGGTCGTGATCCTCGATCTAAACGGTAACTTGGTTGGCCCCGTCGTCAATGTGAACGCGGCTACAGTTGGCCAGTCTTATGGCTTCCCCAACGTACCCGCTGGTTATCGGGTGCGGGTGCTCGTGATTCCGAACAACAGCGGTGGAGCCTGGACCGGCACCATTACCTCCACAGTTGATGCGGCCGGCCAGGGCGGTAACGGTGGTGCCGGCGGCGACGCCGTGGCCAGCGGAACCAACTCGCAGGCCTACGGCGGGGACGGCGGCGACGCCGGCCAAGCCGACGCCTTCGGTGGTGACGCGGGTACCGGTACCGCGAGCGGGGCCGGTTCGTTTGCCGAGGACGGCCAGCCCGGCAATAACTCGTAGTTCGCTGAACTAGAGGCGACATCGGCCCCCTCCTTCGGGAGGGGGCCGATGTCGTTTTGTCGTAGTAACGACCGAGCGCAGAATGCGGGGTGGTGATAGATGTTGCGTGGCCCGTCAGGGCAGGCGGGGCAAATCCACCGCGATGAAGTCCAGCCGCCACAACCCCTCGAACAGTTCCAGGGCCAGGTAGTCCAGTTCCAGGCGGCCGGCGTTGGCCACCGCACCGTCGGCCGCGACCGCCGCTGCGATCTCCCCGATCGTGCGCTGGCCGTCGACCAGTTCCGCGAACGCCAGGTGCGACGGGTCCAGGCGCAGGGTCCACCCCGGCCGGAAAACCCCGTCGCCGCGCACCCCGCACCGCAACCGAGGGACCGGTACGTAGTTCAGCGCGTCGGGCCCGGAGAAGTCGATCCGGTAGGTCTCGGGGCGCCGGCCCGGCGTGGTGGCCAGAAAGAAGTGGCAGGCGTTGACCGTCTTGAACCGCTCCATCGCCGCCCACTGCTCCATATCGGGCAGGTTGCGCACCGCCGCGTAGAAGGCGTTGCCGGGTTCGGCCAGCGTGGGAGCGTAGTAGGGGGTTCGGAGAAACCAGTCCTGGAACACCAGACCCGCCTTCGCGGTCAGATCCAGGCAGTCTTCGACGGAGTAACTGCGGTCGCGGCCGTGAAGGAAGGTCTGCACCAGTCCCGCATCGGACTTCAGATCGCCGGCGATCGAGAGGTAGCCGCGCAACGGGTGCGCCGCGGGCAGTGACTCGATGGCGGACTTCACCATCTCCAGGGAGTCGTCGTCGGGACCCAACCCCATCCGCTCGAACGTGGTCTGCAGCATCTCCACCCCGGCCCGGCCGTTGCGGGCGTAGACCATCATCGCGGCCACCCCTTCGGGCGCCAGCGCACCGGCCAGGGCCGCCATCCCGGCGTCCGGATCACTCAGATGGTGCAGCACCCCGGTGCAGACGATCAGATCGAACTCGGCGCCCAGGTCGGCGGTCTGCTCGACGGGCAGCAGTCGCAGTTCGAGATTGTCCAGCCCGTAGCGCTGTTTTAGGTGTCGGTGATGGTCCAGCGCCGCCTCGCTGATATCGGTGCCCACCACCCGTGCCGCCGGGTTGGTGTAGGCCAGCACCGCGGCCTGATTCGGGCCGCACCCGGCCACCAGGATGTCCATATCGGGCTGGTAGGCCCTCGCAGGCCACATCAGCCGGTGTGCGTGCAGTGGGTCGAACCACTGCCAGCCTTTGTCAAGCCACCCCGGCAGGTTGGTGATCGGGGTCGGCAACGCCCACTTCCGGTCCAGGCGCGGGCCCTCACCGGGTGGGTTGTCGGACATCGGGGTCTACGACAGGCCGCTCAAGTCGATCGCGATGAAGTCGGCGCGCCACAGGCCCTCGAACAACTCCAGGCCGATGTACTCCAACTCGGCCTGGTCGGCTTGCCCGAGCACCCCGCTCTGCGCCACCCGGGCGGCGATCTCACGGATGGTCCGCTCGCCGTCGACGTGCTGGGCGAACGCCAGGTGGGTGGGATCGAGGCGGATCCGCCAGCCGGGCCGGTAGATCTCCTGGCCCTTGATGCCGCAGCGCAGACGCAGCAACGGCACGTAGTCCAGGGCGTTGGGCGCCGAGAAGTCGATCTTGTAGTTCGCCGTCGGCCGGTCCGGGCGGGTGGCCAGGAAGAAGTGGCAGGCGTTGAGGGTCTTGACCCGCTCCATGACCGACCACTTCTTGGTGTCGGGAAGCTGGTTGACCCCGTTGAAGAACTCGTTCTCCGGTTCGGTCAGCGTGGGCGGGTAGTAGGACGTCTTGAGGAACCAGTCCTGGAACACCAGGCCGGCCGACTCCAC
>CAZRFC010000539.1:0-2526 GCA_964598975.1 uncultured Mycobacterium sp.
AGGGCGAGGATCTGGCGGGCAAGACGATCGCCGTGGTGGCCGAGCAGGGCATGGGCGACACGGTCCAGTTCATCCGCTACGCCGCCGACCTGAAGGCCCGCGGCGCGGCGAAGGTGATCGCGGTCGTGCAGACGCAGCTCGGATCGCTGATCCGAACCGTGCCGGGCGTGGACGAGGTTTTGACCGGCGGCGAGGACGAGCCGACCTACGACCACTGGTCGCCGCTGCTGTCGCTTCCGCTGCTGCTGGACGTGGACGACTATCAGCGGGTGACGTGGCCCGGGCGGTATGTCCTGCCCGACAACGGATGGGCGGCCGACGCGACCGACGAGCCGCAGATCGGGATCTGCTGGGCCGGCAGCCGCGACCACGCGAACGACCGCTATCGCTCGATCGCCGTCGCGGACCTTGAACCGCTGGCGGACGTGAAGGCCGGATGGTGGAACCTGCAATTTGGCGAGAAGCCGCCGGCGTGGGTCCGGTACGACCCGATGATCGAGGTGAAGGACATGCTCGACACCGCCAAGGTGATCGAGCAGCTCGACCTGATCGTCACCTGCGACACGGCCGTCGCCCACGTCGCCGGCGCGATGGGCAAGCCGGTGATCGTCCTGCTGCCCGTGTCGTCGGACTGGCGATGGATGCTCGACCGTGACGACACGCCCTGGTATCCGACGATGCGACTGGTCCGCCAGCATCCGGGCGAGCCGTGGCGGAACGTCGTGCGGCGCGTGGCCGAGCAACTGGCGCCGGCGATCGCGGAGGTCGCGTGACCGCCGCCGAAACCCTGTCGCAGTGGCTGCGGTCGGACCACGCCCCGGACCGCAACAGCGACATCCGCGGTCATCTGCCGATGCTCTACGACGCCGCCCGCGGCCGGCGGGTGATCGAGCTCGGCGTGGACCGCGGCGTCTCGACGGCCGCGTTCCTGGCGGCGCAGGAGCAGCACGGCGGGCTCACACTGAGCGTGGACAACCGTCCATGCGTAGGCGTGTTCGCCGGACATCAGTGCTGGCGGTTCGTGCAAGCCGACTCGCTGGACGAGACGATCGTGCCGATCGGTCAGGCAGCATTCGACGTGCTGTTCATCGACACCGACCACAGCTACGAGCGGACGCTAGACGAAATGGAATTGTGGACGCCAGTGGTGCGACGTGACGGCGTGTTGTTTCTGCACGACGCCGAAAACCCGTTGTATCCGGGCGTCATGCAGGCGGCGATTGAGTTCGCCAAGAGCCGCGACATGCTGTTCACAGTCCACCGCGGCAGCTTCGGCATGGCGGAGCTTCGGCGATGACCAAGCTGTCGATCGTCATGCCGTGCTGGATGCGCCCGCAACGCACCGCGCGGGCCATCAAGTCGGTAATCGCGCAGACGCGCGGCGACTGGCAACTGATGTGCATCGGCGACAAGTGCCCGGTTCTTCTCGAGGTGACGGAGCAGTTCGTCGGCGACCAGCGGATCGGCGTCTGGCAGATGACCGAGCACGAGGGGCGGTACGGCACGCAATGCCTCAACGCGGGGATCGAGCTGGCCCGCGGCGAGTACCTGTGTTTTTTGGGCAACGACGATTATTTGCTGCCCGATCACGTCGAGCAGCGGCTGGCCAGTATCGCCGGCACGGACAAGGACGTCGTGTATCACGACGCAGTGATCGCATGGCCTGACGGCATGAAGCCGCGGTCGGGAGCGCTCCTGGCGTGCGGGCATGTCGGCGGCAGCGAGTTGGTGATCCGCACGGCGTTCCTGCGAAAGCACAACATCCGGTTCACCGACACGAAGTACGGCCACGATTGGACGTTCATCGAGGCACTGGCGAAGGCCGGCGCGAAGTTCGGCTATTCGCCGACGGCGACCTACGTCGTGACGCATCTGCCCGGCAACCTCGTGGAAGCGGGGATTGATTGAGGCGGCGCACCGCTTCGGCAATATGGCACGCCGGGGGTGCGCAACTCCAGCCCGTAGCAAAAAAAGCCAAAATGCTCAGCAAAACCGCTGATTGTAACAGGGGAGTGCCGGGACGGCGCAACCCATGACCACAACCGTCCTCATCCTCGGCGCCGGCGGCGCAGCAGGGATCAACTTCTGCCGCGCGTTGCGTCGGGCCGACCAGTTCCGCCTCATCGTCGCCGACGTGCATCCGCTCCGGCTTCGGCTGCCGGACGCCGACGGGTACGAGCTGGTCCCGAAGGTCGCCGAACGCGACCCGGAACTATTAGAGACGCTTATTCAGCGGCACGGCGTCAACGTAGTCTACGCGCAGGCCGACAGCGAGGTCCGCGGGCTTTTGCAGCATCCGCGGCCGATCCCGGCACGGACGCTGCTGCCCAAGCCTTCGGCGTGGGACATCGCGTCGAACAAGCTGGAACTGAGCCACCACCTGTTCGGCCATCGCGTGCCGGTTCCGGTGTCGCGGCTGGCCGTCGGGCCGGAAGCGAAAGAGGACTTCGCCGAACTGCGCGAACTGGGACGCGGCAAGGTGTGGGTCCGCGCCAAGACCGGCGCCGGCAGCAAGGCCGCGTTGCC
>CAZRFC010000540.1:0-2524 GCA_964598975.1 uncultured Mycobacterium sp.
TGCCAGGACGCGACCACCGGCGAGGCGCCCCACTGCCGTTGCTGCCGGTAAACGAACGTCGCCGACAGCACCGGGCCGCCCGGCAGGGTGGTGCTCAGCGCATTGCCGGCGTAGAACACCGCTTCCGAACGCCACTGCCGAACCGTCACCCCGGCCGAACGCAGCAGGGTCCGCTGAATCTGTGCGAAGCTGTGCATCGACAGCATCGCCGCGGCCACCGCAGCCAGCACCCACCAGAGGTTGGCTGACAGCAGGCTCATCCAGGCTTGGGAAAGCTGATCCCAGACGAGGCTGGCTTCAACAGCGAGGACGACGACCGCCAGGCCCAGCAGCACCCAGCGAACCCACCAGTACTTGCCTCGGCGTCGGGCGCCGCTGTCGGCGCTGGCCGGCGCATCGTGGGCCACAATCCCAGGGTAACTGCGGCCGTGTTCTCTGCGGGGACATCCGTCCGGGTGTCTAGGCTGGTCGGATGCTGGACAGCGGCAGGCGCGATGACGATGCCGTGGATCCGTTCGTGCGCAAGTCCGCCGAGTGGGCGTGGCGACTGCTGGTGATCCTGGCCGCGATTTTGGCGCTGCTCTGGCTCGTCGAGCGGCTGAAGGTGATCGTGGTTCCGGTGGCACTTGCCGTCATCCTGACCGCCCTGCTGCTACCGGCGGTCGACTGGCTCGACCGTCGCGGGGCGCCGCGCGGCGGGGCCGTCGCGTTGGTGTTGCTCACCGCCGTCGCCGTCTTCGGCGGAATTATGACTTTCGTTGTGAGTCAATTCATTTCGGGGCTACCGAGTCTCACTGAGCAGGTCACGCGAAGCATCGACAACGCCACCAATTGGCTCATCGACGGCCCGCTGCACCTGAGTCACGCACAGATCGACAGCGCCGGTGACGCCGTCGTCAAAGCGGTGCGCGACAACCAGGAGAAGTTGACCAGCGGAGCGCTGTCCACCGCCGCCACGATCACCGAGATCATCACCGGCGCACTACTGATGCTGTTCACCCTGATATTCCTGCTCTACGGCGGCCGGAACATCTACGCCTTCCTGACCAACATCGTGCCCGCCCGGACCCGTGAGCGGGTGCGCGACGCCGGCCGCGCCGGCTTCAATTCGCTGATCGGCTACGTGCGGGCGACGCTCCTGGTGGCTCTGGTCGACGCAGTCGGGATCGGTACCGGTCTGGCCATCATGGGAATCCCGCTGGCGCTGCCGCTGGCCTCGCTGGTGTTCATCGGCGCGTTCATTCCGTTGGTGGGTGCGGTCATCACCGGGTTCCTCGCCGTCGTGGTGGCCTTACTGGCCAAGGGTTTCGTCTACGCGCTCATTACCCTCGGACTGATCATCGCCGTGCAGCAGCTGGAAGCTCATGTGCTGCAACCCCTTCTGATGGGCCGGGCGGTGTCGATCCACCCGCTGGCAATCGTGCTGGCGCTGGCTACCGGCGGGGTACTCGCCGGAATTGTCGGAGCCCTGCTGTCGGTGCCGGTGCTGGCCGTCCTCAACAGCGCCATCAGGGTGCTCGCGGCTCCCGATCCCGGCCGAGAGGCAGCCGAACTGGAATCCGGCGGCGACACCGTGCTGGTCGATGCCGAACCGGATATCGTTCCCGACGCCTAGATCCGACCTTCCCGGCGGAGCAGATCCTGGGCGCTGACCCCGCCGTTCTGTCCGCGGGCGTTGAGCTTCTCGGTGGCAACCTCCGAATCGCCGGCCGGACGGCTCACCGGAATCGCGCGGGTCTCCTCTGCCGAGAGTTGATCCGGGGTCGCGGTCGGAATCGCCGTAGTGGCGGCCGCGGACGCGTCGTCGGGTGCCGCAATCACATGAGTCGGCTCGTTAGACGGTGGTCGGTTCAGCGGAGGAATCCGTCGCCGGCACCCCCTCCGTCGGCCGTTTCGGGGACGTCTTGCGGCGCAACTCACCCAGCCAGGAGCCGATGTCCCGGTCCTCCCGAGCCTTCGCGGAGTCGAACCGAGTGGTGGGCGCATCCTCGATCGGTGCCGCGACAGGTTGGCGTGGTGTGCTGGCCGGCGACGGCGTCGCAACGGTCGGGCCGCCGGCACCCACGAGCACTTCCTCGGGCCGGGCGTCCTCCGACTGGGCTGCCTCCGACTGGGCTTGTTCCGGGCCGGGGGCGACGACCCGTTTGCGTTCGACGGGCAGTGTGGTCTCACCCATCCCGATCTTGTGCTGGATCCGCTTCATCCACTTCGGGGCCCACCAACAGTCGTCGCCGAGCAGTTTCATGATCGCCGGCACCAGGAACATCCGGACGACGGTGGCATCGAGCAGCAGTGCGATCAACAGGCCGAAGGCGAGATACTTCATCATCACCAGATCGGAGAACACGAACGCCCCCGCGACCACCGCCAGAACCAGGGCGGCCGCGGTGATGAGCCGACCCGTCGTGGCCGTTCCGATCCGGATCGCCTCGGTGGTCGACATGCCCTGTTCGCGGGCCTCCACCATTCGGGAGACCAGGAAGACCTCGTAGTCGGTGGACAGGCCGTAGATCACCGCGATGAT
>CAZRFC010000541.1:0-2501 GCA_964598975.1 uncultured Mycobacterium sp.
CCTGCGATGCCGACTCCCGTTTCGTCGCAGGAGGTTTCGATGGCGAGGATGGTGGTCTGCGGTTGTGCGGTCATGCCGGATCCCGTCGCATCGTGTAGGCGTCGGCGCCGCTGGCGCGGTAGTACTGCTTGCGCAGACCGACGGTGACGAAGCCCAGGCTCTGGTAGAGCGCGAGGGCGGGTTCGTTGTCGGTGCGGACTTCCAGGAACACCACGCCGTCGGCGTCGATCGAGGACAGCAGCCGCTCCATCATGCCGCGGCCGATACCGTGCCGCTGGTAGCCCGGGTCGACGCCGATGGTGTGGATCTCGTATTCGAACGGCGGGGTGCGCCCGAGCCGGGCGATCCCGGCGTAGCCGACGAGGGTGCCGTCGACGCGGGCGGCGACGTAGCGGTGGTGCGGGGCGGCCAACTCGCGCACGAACGCGTCCTCGGGCCAGGGGTCGTCGCCACCGAACAGCAGGGATTCCAACTCCGCGCACCGGGCCGCGTCGCGCCGGTGCATCTCGCCGTAGACCACCGTCATCGGGACAACCCGCGCTCGGCCAAGGTCTTGGCGTCGGGGCGGCGCAGATACAGCGGCACCAGGGCGGGCGGTTCACCGGTCCAATCCCCCACCGCCGCAACCAGGCCGGCCGGATCGGGCCGCTCCGGTCCGGTTCGCGGCAGGTCGAACAGCGCACAGTGCTCGACGGACCCGGCCACCTGTTCGACGCCGTCGGTGTCGACATCGGCCGCCGCGGAAACATCCGGGCCGCCGACCCGAACGCCGTCGCGGTAGCGGGCCCAGTAGACCTCCCGGCGCCGCGCGTCGGTGACCACCAGCACCGCGCCGCTGGTCTGACGGGCGATGGCGTCCAGTGAACAGACACCGTGAACGGGAACACCGAGGGCGTGACCGTAGGCCGCAGCAGTCGCCATTCCCACCCGAAGCCCGGTGAACGGGCCGGGACCGCAGCCGACCACGACCGCATCGATGTCGTCGAAAGTCAGCCCCGAATCGGCCACCGCGGCAACGACGTTCGGGGTGAGCAACTCGGCATGGGCGTGGGCGTCGACGACGACGCGCTGGGCGAGGGTCTCGGTCCGGCCGTCGTCGTGGCGGCGGACGACGCCGGCGATCACCGCGGGGGTCGCGGTGTCGATGGCCAGCACGGTTCGGGTCACGATGTGCTCCACCGCCAGGTCACGGTGCGGGTGTCGTCCGAACCGCGTTGCAGGTCAACCGACAGGTGGTGATCGGAGAGTCGCTCGGCCAATCCCTCGCCCCACTCGACCACCGCCACGGCCTCGTCGAGATCGGTGTCCAGATCGAGTGAGTCCAGTTCGGCCATTAAGTCCAGGCCCGGGTGATCAAGCAACCGGTACATGTCGACGTGCACCATGGCCGGGGAACCCGGCGTTCGAGGGCGGTGGACCCGGGCCAGGACGAAGGTCGGTGAGGTGACCGGACCCTCGACGTCCATACCCTCGGCGATTCCCTTGGCCAGTACCGTCTTTCCGGCGCCGAGCGGCCCGGAGAGCACCACCACGTCGCCTGCCCGCAGCCCGCGGCCGAGCCGGGTGCCCAGCGCCATGGTGTCCTCGACCGTCGGCAGGGCGCAGGTGCCGGCCTCGGGTCGGACCTCACTCAATCCGGTCTCGCATTCGCCGGGCGAACGCCACCAGTCGCGACGGCGTCGCCCGCTCGACCAGGCGCACCAGTGCGTCGTTGATGACCTCGGGCCGTTCCATCATCACCACATGCGCGGCGCCCGGCACGATCACCAGCAACGAGTCCGGTAGCGCGGCGGCCATCTCCTCGGAGTTCTTCACCGGGGTCAGCAGATCCCGGTCCCCGCAAGCGATCAGGGTCGGGATGCGCGCCAGCACCGGCAGCGCGGCGCTCTCGTCATGGACCTCCAGGGCGTGCAGAAACGCCACCAGGGTGTCGATGGAGGTCTCGTGGATCATCTGTTCGGAGAACGCCACCACGCTGGGGCTGATCTCGTCGTCGCCGAACGAGGCGGTCTTGAGGATCGGCCGCAGCATCGACCGGGTGGCGCCCCGGCCGCGATGCACCAGGTTGGGGGCGTAGCGGGCGGCGAACCGGACCGCCTCCAGGGCGGGGTTGCGCAGGATCTCCCCCAGCGGGGAGCGTGCCACCCCCTCGGCGGCCGAGGAGATGATCGCCGCCCCCACGATGCGCCGGCCGTAGTGCTGCGGGAACTGGCGGGCGTGCGAGAGCACCGTCATGCCGCCCATCGAGTGCCCGACGACGACCACCGGACCGCGCGGAACCATCACCTGGAGAACGGTTTCCAGGTCCTGGCCGAGTTGCTCGACGGAGTAGGTGTCGATCGGCGCGGACGCCGACTTGCCGTGGCCGCGCTGGTCGTAGAACACCATCCGGACCTGCTTGCCCCACCGCTCGGCGAGCGCGGCCCGCTGGAAGTGGAAGGACCCCATCCGCATACAGAAGCCATGCGCGAACACCACCGTCAGAGGCGCCGTGACCGGGC